>CAMCII010000186.1 GCA_945874505.1 Bordetella parapertussis
CGATGCGCTCTAAGTGCGACCTCTTGACACCCACTTCTTGTCATGTTGTCGGCATGCCAAGTTCCTTAAGTGTGGATTTCGCATAAATCAGAACTGTTGTTTGTTCGCGTCATCGACTAACGTAACACTGAAAACACTTTTCATTAGGATGCAATGATCTCACCCGTTCATCACACTGCCGCATATGTTGAGCGGGCGACACTCGGTATAGCCCTGATCATTTCAGCCGTCCTCCTTTTTTCTGTGCAAGACGGGATCGCCAAATATCTTTCTATCTTCTATGCCCCGCTGGTCATCGCCTGGATGCGTTTTTTTGCACAGTGTGTCCTGCTGACCGTCATTTACGGTCCATCGTTAAGAATGAATTTAGTTCGGACTCGCGTACCGGGCTGGCAGCTTCTCCGCGTCATCTGCATGGTTTCGGCCAATCTGAGTTTTCTAATCGGTTTACGATACATTCCGCTTGGTGAGGCCACAGCAATTTTCTTTTTATCACCGATTTTCGTCGTACTGCTCTCACGCCTAATTTTGTCTGAGAGGATCAAAGCCATCCAGATCGGCTCTATTTTTCTCAGTATGGCAGGAGTCTTTCTGATTGTGCGCCCGGGTGCGGAGATGTTCACGCCGGCGGCTCTTTTACCCTTTGTCAGCGCCCTTTTCATTGCAGGTTATCAAATGCTCACTCGCAAAGTCATGGCCACAGACAATGCGGTAGCGAGCATGTTTCTAGCAAGTCTGGGATCTTGTTTGATTTTAACGATTCCCCTACCTTTTTTCTGGACCTCGCTCTCGATCGTGGTGTGGATGACGGTGTTTGTGCAAGCGATTTTTGCACTGATAGGACACTTAATGATGGCCAACGCATATCGTTTTGCTAGTGCGGCCGTTTTAGCGCCATTTACTTACTTTCAAATTGTTTTCTCAGCCGTGATCGGCTTTCTGGTCTTTGAGCACATACCTGATCTGTGGTCCGGCATCGGCATTTTCCTGGTGACCGCCGGAGGACTCATTTTTGTTTTTCGCCTGAGACATGCTTCTTCAGGGGAGTGAACGCAACTCGTTCCTACCACGCAACGCGTAACTAGTCATGCAGTTCGCAACCTATCCATTGGTTACTGACCATAAGATCTTTAATTGGACAGTCCCTAATCTGATGGACACTCTGAGCCTATGATTTGGACTGCCCTTAGTCTATACAAATGAGTTAAGAAGATACGCCCCGAGAAAGGCAAAGAGCAGGCTGCCGAACTCATCGCTACAAAAAGTGAGATCCCAAAGCTTACGGCTCAAATGCATCGTCTGAAAGCAGCGCGCACTCAACACTTAGAGCCCTGCTCTATTAAGAGAGGCCTACACGCGATTGAATAGAACAGCAACGCAAGCGAATCTGGTTTTTCGGCTTCGATAATTAGAAGCAGCAATACACCCAGACCAACGATCAATACTCCGTCTTTGAAGGCTATCGCCTCTGTTCCAAAAATACCTTGCAGAAGAGGAATATAGGTAATCGCAAATTGGGCTACCGTAATAATCCCCACGGTGATCCAAACAGCTTTTGTACCTTTAACGCTTTTCCAATTTAAGGATGCTCCATAAATATTTCGAATAAAAAATAAATGGGCTATTTCCATGACGACCAAGGTATTGACGGAGCAAGTTTGCGCCAAAGCCTCTGAATATCCCCGCCCAATCGCATAAGAATACATACCCGTCACGCCAGCCAAGAACAGCAGCGATACAAAAATAATATGCCACACCAGGGTGCTGCTAATTAGGGCTTCGCCGCGAGGCCTTGGTGGCCGCCGCATGGTTTTTTCTTCGGTCGGCTCAAACGCGAGCGCCAAGCCAAGGGTGACAGCAGTAATTAGGTTGATCCATAAAATTTGTATTGGGGTCACCGGCATACTAGTGCCTGCTAATAATGCAAAAATAATGACAGCCGCTTCACCGGCATTGGTGGGTAAGGTCCAACTAATGACTTTTTTAATGTTGTCATACACAGTTCTACCCTCGCGAACCGCTGCGACTATCGAGGCAAAATTATCATCCGTCAACACGAGGTCCGCGGCCTCTTTTGCTGCTTCACTACCCTTTTGACCCATTGCAATACCAGCATCCGCGCGCTTTAAGGCGGGCGCATCATTGACGCCATCGCCCGTCATGGCTACCGCAAGCCCATTTGACTGCAAGGCCATTACCAGTCTGAGTTTATGCTCTGGGCTCGTACGCGCAAAAATATCCGTCTCGATGACGGCGACTTTCAATTGTAAGTCGTCCAGCTGATCAATATCGACACCAGTTAAAACAGTATGCGCATTCTGAAGGCCAATTTGCTTGGCGATGGCTGCTGCAGTTCCAGCATGATCACCTGTAATCATCTTTACCCGAATGCCGGCATCATGGCACTGCATAATCGCTTTGATGGACTCAGGCCTGGGTGGATCGATCAAGCCGACGATGCCTAAGAGAGTCAGTCCATTTTTTACCTCAGCAAAATCCAAGCTGGATTGCTCTGGGTCGATGTTCTTTACCGCAAAGGCCAAAATACGTTGTCCATGCTGACTAAGCAAATTGGTTTGGTCGATCCAATATGGGCCATTCAAGGGCTCGACACTGCCGCTTGCAGTCCGCTGGTTTGTGCACATGCCCATAATTTGTTCGGGTGCTCCTTTTACAAATACGACAGATTGTCCAGAGTGATTGCGATTCAAAGTGGCCATAAACCGATGCCTAGCATCAAAAGGAATGCTATCGACGCGCACCCAATTAGCCCGCGTAGGTCCAATTTCTACATCGGTCACTTTGCCAGCAAATGCCAATAAGGCCCCTTCCATGGGATCGCCCTCAACTACCCAAGCACCATCGCGCTCAAGAATATCGGCATCGTTGCACACGATACTAGCCGCACCAAGCTCAGCTATTGCCGCGTGCTGATCGGCTGAAAGCGGTGCATCGTCATTGACAATCACACCCTCTGGCTGATAACCCACGCCAGTCACTTGCAGGGAATAGTCTTGTGTCACAAGCGATGCAACCATCATTTCATTGCGCGTTAAGGTGCCGGTTTTATCGGTGCAGATGACCGATACAGAGCCTAGTGTTTCAATCGTAGGCAGGCGGCGAACAATCACGTGGCGCCGCACCATTGCACGTACGCCAATGGATAAGGTAATCGTAGTGATTGCAGGTAAACCTTCCGGAATGGCTGCCACCGACAGACCAACGACCACCATAAATAATTCAGCAAAATCCATCTTGCTGACAAAATACCCATACAACAATAGCAAGCTAGCCACGACCAGAATCAGTAAAGTCAGCCACTTCGCAAACATACCCATCTGCTCTACCATCGGCGTCGTGATGGTTTCGACAGCAGATAGCAAGGTGCCCACTTTGCCGATTTCAGTAGCTGCTCCCGTGGCAACCACAACCCCTTTTGCTGCCCCCGTGTTGACTCATGTCCCCGAAAACAACATACAAGTCCGATCGCCCATTGGCGCATCAACTGCTACCGGATCAACCCCTTTTTGAGTCGGGACCGATTCGCCGGTCAAAATGGCTTCTTCGACTGAAACATTGCGCGCGTTCATCAAACGAATATCAGCAGGCACCTTATCGCCCGCCTCTAGTAAGACAATATCCCCAGGAACAACTTCATCGCTCAGCACGTTAAGACGCTTGCCATCGCGAATAACATTGGCATGCGGGGTTAGCATTTCGCGGATGGATTCCATCGCTTTTTCAGCCTTGCCTTCCTGAACAAAGCCTATCAGAGCGTTGGCCACTGCGACGGCAACGATGACTGCCGTATCAACCAAATGGTCTAAAAAAAATGTAATGACAGCGGAGAATAATAAAAAATAGATGAGTACATGATGAAATTGCATCAAAAATCGCACTAACGTACTGCGCCCTTTGCTAACCTCTAATGCATTCTTGCCATATTGAGACTGCCTGTTTGCTACCTCCGACGCACTCAAGCCCTCGGCATCAACCTCGAGTAGTTTTAGTGTTTGATCAATTGAATGGGCATGCCATCCATTCATTAAATTCAGCTTGTTCACGGAGTCAGTCTATTATTTAAATGATCGGTTGTTAGCAAATGAACGAGTCCGATTGATCATTGCACTATCGCTGCGGCACAGACCAGGGTTCCTGGCAGTCCCAACTGTAATCATGCGCCGAAATTGACGATGATCTCTTGACCTATATCAAAAAAAAACGAATCCATGAGCACCGACCTGCCCTAGAATTTACACACTAAGCGAATACAGCCCAACCTATCCAAACAAGCCCTTTGCTGACATTGAGCAAGCCCGTCATTAGACCCATACATTTGTGAACTGATACAACAACGAGCCTCGGCATAGCGGGAACAACTTCGTGACCCCAGCGCAGCGTTACAACGACCAATAGGGATCGCAAATGACCTTCGAATTCACTACCCTGCTAGGCGGTTTGGGCCTTTTTCTTTTGGGCATGACCATGCTCTCGGACGGCTTGAAGCTCGCAGCCGGTCCGGCCTTGGAGACCATTCTTTCGAAAGCGACCAAGACGCGTTGGCGTGGCCTGACCTCAGGCGCCTTGACCACCGCTATGGTGCAGTCCTCGAGTGCCGTGACGGTAGCGACCATTGGGTTTGTCAACGCGGGCTTGTTGACGTTGGGCTCAGGCATGTGGGTGCTCTTCGGTGCAAACGTTGGGACAACGGCCACCGGTTGGATCGTGGCTTTGGCTGGCATGAAATTTAATATTGGTGCGACTGCATTGCCCTTGATTGCGATTGGCGTAGCCATGAAGCTTGCTGGCGGCAAAGGTCGGATCAGTGCATACGGCGAAGCACTTGCTGGATTTGGCGTTCTGTTTTACGGCATTGTGCTCATGCAAGACGGGTTTTCGGCTTTGGCAGAGCACTGGACGATTCCGCATGGCAGTGGGATGAGCATTGCAGCCGTGCAGTTGCTGTTTGGCATTTTGATGACGATGGTGATGCAGTCTTCGAGCGCCTCAACAGTGATTGCCGTTACCGCGGCGCAGTCGGGCATGATCGACATCACAGGCGCGGCTGCCGTGGTGATCGGTGCCAACGTTGGTACTACAGTGACAGCTGTTGTCGCGGTGATTGGAGCGACGCCAAATGCCAAGCGTGCAGCCACCGCCCACGTGCTTTTCAATATCGTGATAGCTATCTTCGGCTTTAGCCTTTTATATTGGATGGTGCCAGCCATTGAGACACTCCGTGGTTTTTGGGGTCTAGGCGATTCTGCAGCCACGACCTTGGCGCTCTTTAACACCATGCTCAACATAGCCGGGGTGGTTGTGATGTGGCCCGTGGCTGATCGGATGGCCACAGAGCTGCTTAAGCGGTTCAAGCCGTTACCCAGTGCTGCCGCCCAACCCCAGTTTCTGGATAAAACCGCCTTGCCTGTTCCCGCTATGGCAGCCTCTGCGCTCGGTTGCGAAGTACAGCGCATGGTCACAATAGCTTGGCAATATTACTCAGCCACGCTTCACTCCCAAGAGCCGGTCTTAAAGCTCAAGCGTGATTTGAGTCATCTTTTGCGGGCCAGTGAGGAGTTTGTCGACCAAATGAACCACAGCACGATGGATGCTCAAACAGCTGAGAAGGTTGCAAGCATCTTGCGGGTGCGCCGGTATCTGGAGAACGTTCAAGATGGCGTGGCTGAGGTCAATAGCCTGCCTACCGATATTTTTGCGACACCTGCAGTCGCAACTGCCTTCGATCAATATCGCAAGCAAATCGAAAGTTTGATCCAGACGCAGACGGGTGACCCACCGATTGCCATTGACCATGAGGTTCTCGAGGCGATTGAAGATGCCTATCAATCGCTCAAATCCGGGCTCCTGAAAGCCGGTGCCTCAGGCGAATGGCGAGTCGAACGCATGGAAAGGGCGTTGCACCGCATCAGCGCTCAACGACGCTCTTTGCAGCAGCTTGTCAAAGCCCAGACTTGGTTAAACCGTGCATTGGCCGATAGCGCAGCAACGACGACGATTGTTAGCACGGCCAATGACCTTCTTTAAATAAAAAAACGCTCGGTGACTAATTGACCCGAGGCTCAATCGACCAGCGCTGAGGATGCTAAACCTTTCGATTATTTAGGGCAGGCATTCGCCAATGGTTTACCAGCGATTCGCTCTTGGATCCAGGGCATGTATAGCGATGACGCGGCCCCAGGCGTTGTAAAGTGGCTCTGCTCTCCCGCCAACTGAACTCGATCTACGTTTCCACCTAGACCGCACATTTGCTTTTGGTAAAGTTGCCCCATGACTGGAGGAACAACAGTATCCTTAGTACCCCAATAAATCACGACTGGGGCCACTGGCTTTACTGGTACAACACTACCTAGAATAAATGCTTTTGCCCACTCTAAGGTGTTACTTGTTTTATCCTTTAGTAAGGTTTTGTAGCTATTGGCATAGCCAAAGTTCAGCGTATCGGATGCCACATGGATGCATTTATTTGAAAGTACCTGATCAAGCACTTTAGCGCCCTGCTCGGTGAAGATGTCGGTTAGCTTTAAAGATGGGAAGGCAGCCTGTGTCCCCCACATGTTCATGGCAAAGTGCGTGAAATTGAAGATGTTGTCTGAAAAGCCTTGGACAAGCTCTTCTAGCATCTTATCTGCGCCAGCCTGATCAAGAGGCTTTCCTCCTGCCGCGATTGCTATATCTGGTGGCGCCATCGCCACAAACCCAACAAACTCAATGCCGTCAAAGGCCGTTCCTTTTTTAGCGATGTATTCTGGCAAGCTAGCTGCCACAATGGTCGTGCCACCGCCTTGAGACCAGCCATAAATGACCGCTTTTTTGCCTGCGCCAAGTTCCGGCATCGAGCCAACCGCTCTAGCTGAATTAATCGCGTCTCTGCCTTGAGTCGCTGAAACAACATATTGATGTCGCCCTCCACCGCCAAGGCCTTGGTAGTCTGTACCAACAACAACGTATCCCTCTTTAATAAAAGTATCTAAGTTGGGCAATCCGTAATCTGTCCAAGAATTACCGTTGACTAAAAAGTATTGATTGAGGGATACCGCAGGATTAAGCACTTGTGATGGGCCACAACTTTGCGCTGTGCCTGTTGTGCCATGCGCCCACGCTACGATTGGCCTACCATCTGCCGGCGCCTTACCGATTGGGGCCACCACCAAAGCCGTAGAAATGGTTGGACGCTCATTTACGTCGGATGAAATATAAGCAATGCGCCAGGCCTGAGCATCTTTTACATCGGTGGCTATTTTTTCTTGCTTGATGACTTGGCCTAACTTG
>CAMCII010000187.1 GCA_945874505.1 Bordetella parapertussis
CATGAAGTAAAAATCATCTCAAATCAGCATTGGATTTGACTCAAATACTTACCCATAGAATTTCTTGGCGGTGATCAGTTCAGATATCCATTTAATCAGCTACCAGCCTCAGCCTACATGGCACGCTAATTGCTTTGGATCATACAACGAGGTTGCAATGTTGTTCTAGTTGTCAGCGATCTCGGTCGATATAAACAGGTAAAAATCTTATTCAATCACTTTGCCACGATTTCAGTCATCCAACCCTTCGGAGAATCCATGAAAAAGTCTTTTTTGCGTGTGTCGCTAATAGCTAGTGTATTGGCCACTGCCTTTGCTCAACCCGTGTTGGCACAGAATAAAACCCTGACCATCGCCATGACGGCCTCCGATATCCCCAGAACCTTGGGGCAACCTGATCAAGGCTTTGAAGGCAACCGGTTTACCGGTATCCCGATGTATGACTCGCTCACGCAATGGGATCTATCCAAGGCGGACGCCGCCAGCGTCGTGATTCCTGGTGTTGCACTGTCGTGGGCGGTCGACGCCACGGACAAGACCAAATGGATTTTCAAATTGCGCCCTGGTGTGAAGTTTCATGACGGTTCGACGTTCAATGCTGACGCGGTCGTCTGGAACGTGCAAAAGGTTTTGGACAAAGCCGCAGCACATTTTGACGCCAGCCAAGTCGGTGCGACCGCCTCGCGCATGCCCACCTTACGCAGCGCCAAAAAAATTGATGATATGACCGTGGAACTCACCACGAGTGAGCCCGACTCGTTTTTGCCCATTAACTTAACCAACTTGTTTATGGCTTCGCCAGCCAAGTGGGACCAAAAGCTCAAGGCCGTCCCGGCCTCAGTGACTGACCCCGCCGAGCGTGCCAAGCAAGCCTGGACCGCGTTCGCCGCCGATGCCTCGGGCTCTGGTCCCTTTAAAATGGCACGTTTTGTGCCGCGTGAGCGCTTAGAGCTCGTTGCCAACAAAGACTACTGGGATGCCAAGCGCGTACCGAAAATTGACCGCGTTGTGATGATTCCAATGCCTGAGGCCAATGCACGTACAGCAGCCTTGCTTTCAGGTCAGGTCGACTGGATTGAAGCCCCCTCCCCAGATGCCATGCCGCAAATTAAGCAACGCGGCTTTACGATCTATAGCAATCCACAACCCCACGTATGGCCCTGGCAGCTGTCTTTTGCTGATGGCTCGCCGTGGCTAGACAAGCGCGTGCGGCAGGCCGCGAACTTGTGCGTTGACCGGGCAGGCCTCAAGAGCCTTCTTGGTGACATGATGGGTATCCCAAAGGGTACCTTCCCGCCCGGGCACCCCTGGTTTGGCAACCCAACGTTTGATATCAAGTACGACCCTGCTGCTGCCAAAAAACTGATGGCAGAGGCAGGCTACTCGGCTGGCAAGCCAATGAAGACAAAAGTGCAAATCTCGGCCTCTGGATCAGGGCAGATGCAACCCTTACCCATGAACGAGTTTGTGCAACAGTCTCTCAAACAGTGCTTCATTGACGTTCAGTTTGATGTGATCGAATGGAACACCATGTTTAACAGCTGGCGCTTGGGTGCTAAAGATCCAGCTGCCAACGGAGCGACCGCGACTAACGTCAGCTTCTCAGCAATGGATCCGTTTTTCGCCATGGTTCGTTTCTCAAGCACCAAAGCGTTTCCGCCCGTTTCAAACAACTGGGGTTATTTCGGCAGCCCAGAGATTGAGCAGTTAGTGACAAATGCTCGCACTAACTTTGACGAAAAAGGCCGTGATGAGGCTTTGGCAAAGCTGCATGCAAAGATTGTTGATGAAGCCGCTTTCGTCTGGATCGCACATGACGTCGGCCCACGCGCAATGAGTGCTAAGGTCAAAAACGTTGTTCAGCCAAAGAGTTGGTTTATTGATATCGCAACGATGACAAAAGACTAATTTTGTTACACCTACGGCGGCACCGCGACTTGTGGTGTCGCCGTATTTATTTTTTTGATTGTTGTTACGCCTTGTCTAATCGCTGTCACGTCTAGTTTGATCGCTGCTACGTCTTGTCTAAGCGCTTTCGCGTCTAGTTTGATTGCTGCTACGTCTTGTCTAAGCGCTGTCGCGTCTAGTTTGATCGCTGCTACGTCTTGTCTAAGCGCTGTCGCGATTTGTCTGATTGCTGTCATCATGACTCTGACTATTGTTGTCTTAATTCTAGCGACGCGAGGCACTCGGTTTTTTCGCTGATCACCATCGTCAAGTGTCAACGATCGATTCAAAGATTTTTTAAAGGCTGTTTGTATGCTGAGCTTCATGTTCCAACGGGTTTTATACACCTTACCCATTATGTTTGGTGTAGCGCTGGTGTGTTTCGCACTTGTGCACCTGGCGCCCGGCGATCCTCTTGTGTCGATCATGCCGCCCGATGCCTCGCAAGAGTTACAACAACAGTTGATGGAGATCTATGGCTTTAATAAGTCATATCCAGAACAGTTTTTCCGTTGGGGTTGGCGCGCGCTGCAAGGTGACTTAGGGACCTCAATCGCAAGTGGCCGGCCGGTCACGAGCGAGGTCATGCGTGCAGTGCACAACACCTTTAGGCTAGCAGCCGTGGCAACGCTGATTGGTTTTATTTTTGGGTGTTTATTCGGCTTCGTAGCCGGCTATTTTCAAAATTCATGGGTGGATAAAGCTGCGTCCCTGACCTCGGTCTTGGGCGTCAGCGTGCCGCACTACTGGCTTGGCATGGTGCTTGTGATCATTTTCAGTTCGGCACTGATGTGGTTACCACCCAACGGCGCTGGGCCCGGCGGCTCTTCAGACTGGCAATGGAACTGGGAGCACATCAAGCATCTTGTGCTGCCTGCGATCACCATGAGCGTGATCCCGATGGGTATTATCTCGCGCACCGTGCGTGCGCTCGTCGCAGAAATTTTGTCGCAAGAGTTTATTGTTGGCCTGAAAGCAAAGGGGCTGACCAACATTGGGATTTTCATGCATGTGGTTAAAAATGCAGCCCCAACCGCACTGGCCGTGATGGGTTTGCAACTGGGTTACCTGCTAGGCGGTTCGATCTTGATCGAAACCGTGTTCTCGTGGCCTGGCACAGGATTTTTACTAAACTCTGCCATTTTTCAACGAGACCTGCCTTTGCTGCAAGGGACAATTCTCGTACTGGCCACTTTCTTTGTCGTCCTCAACATGATTGTCGATATTATTCAGACCATGCTTGACCCACGTATCGCGCGAGGCTGAACCCATGTTGAACATTACCGTCGATACTAAAAAAATTCCATCACTCGATGTCGAACGCTCTGCCGGCTACTGGCAAAACGTGTTTGCGCGCCTGGTGCGTGACAAGGTTGCCATGTTCGCCGCCTTCGTCATCTTGTGTCTGTTAATCATGGCTGTGTTGGGTCAGTGGATCACTCCTGCAGATCCCTATGCCGCCTCGATCATGAAGCGACTCAAACCTATCGGCTTTGAAGGCTACCCCTTAGGTACGGATGAGTTAGGCCGTGACATGATGTCTCGCTTAATGGTGGGCGCCCGGCTGTCTCTTTTTATGGGGATCACGCCAGTGCTATTGGCGTTTATGATTGGTTCAACCATCGGGATTATCGCGGGCTACGCGGGTGGTATGCTCAACACATCAATCATGCGCACGATTGATGTGTTCTATGCGTTTCCGTCTGTGCTGTTGGCCATCGCGCTGTCTGGGGTGCTGGGCACGGGCATCACTAATTCGTTGATCTCACTGACCATCGTTTTCATTCCGCCGATCGCACGGGTGGCCGAGAGCGTGACCACTCAAATCCGTAGTCGTGACTTTGTTGAAGCGGCGCGTGCTTCGGGGGCTAACGCCCTAACGATTATTCGAGTTCATGTCTTGGGTAATGTGCTGAGCCCAATCTTTGTTTACTCAACAAGCTTGATTGCGGTCTCGATGATCTTGGCGTCTGGTCTGAGCTTTTTGGGCTTAGGCGTTAAACCACCCGAGCCTGAGTGGGGTCTGATGCTTAACACCTTGCGTACCGCCATTTATGTACAGCCTTGGATTGCCGCTTTGCCAGGCGTCATGATTTTTATCACCTCAATCGCTTTTAACCTGCTCTCTGATGGGTTGCGCTCAGCCATGGAGATCAAAAACTGATGAACACCCCTCTACAAGAAACCGCTGATGTCGGTGGTTCAGCCCAGCCGCTACTGATGGTCAAGAATCTCATCAAACATTTTGCACTGAAAAAAGATATCTTAGGAAAAGGCGGTGGCGTTGTTCGTGCTGTGGATGGTATTGATTTTATGGTGCGCAAGGGTGAAACGCTTGGTGTTGTCGGCGAATCAGGTTGTGGTAAATCCACGACGGCCAGATTGCTAATGAATTTAATCATCGCTGATCATGGCGATATTATTTTTGATGGCCAGTCAGTGGGCAGTCGTGACCTTAGTCTGAAAGAGTTCAGGCGCCAGGCGCAAATGGTGTTTCAAGACAGTTACGCCTCGTTGAATCCACGTTTAACGATTGAGGACTCAATCGCGTTTGCGCCTCAGGTACACGGCGTCAGTAAAAATGATGCGATTGCGCGGGCGCGAGATTTATTGCAGCGTGTCGGTTTAGATCCCAAACGTTTTGCCGAGCGTTATCCACACGAATTGTCGGGCGGGCAACGACAGCGCGTCAACATTGCACGAGCGCTTGCCCTACAGTCACGCCTGATTATCTTGGATGAGGCTGTGTCTGCTCTGGATAAATCGGTTGAGGCACAGGTACTGAATCTTTTGCTGGATCTCAAAGACGAATTCAAACTCACTTACGTGTTCATTAGCCACGATCTCAATGTCGTGCGCTATATCTCGGATCGAGTCATGGTGATGTATCTGGGCCAAGTCGTCGAAATTGGCGACTGCGAAACGCTGTTTAATTCGCCGCGCCACCCCTACACGCGCGCACTGCTCTCTTCAGTGCCTTCGATGGATCCCGACCATCGGACCGAGACGCCTCCGCTGGCGGGCGATCCTCCCAATCCCATCAACCCGCCTTCTGGTTGCCGTTTTCATACTCGCTGTGCTCAGGCGCAGCCTATCTGCTCAACAAAAATGCCACCCTTAGTCTCAAGTAAAGATGGCACGGGCGTCGCCTGTTGGATCCATGTCGAAAACAGCGGCCATTCGCAAGCCGTTTCAACTCAGCAAACCGTTTCAAATAATCAAGGGGCAGCATGAATACCACCGAAACCCCCTTTGTCGATATTCGCGACCTCACCGTTACGTTTACTGGTGGCAAAAGCCCCGTCAAAGCCGTCAATGGCGTCACGCTCGCGGTTAAGCGCGGTGAAGTCGTCGCCCTGATCGGTGAATCTGGTTCAGGCAAGAGCGTCACCTTGCGCTCGATCTTGCGCTTACACAACGCCGCACGTTCAAAAATTGAGGGTCAGATTTTAGTCGGTGGTCAAGACGTTGTTCAGCTGTCAAGCGGCGCCTTGTCCAGCTTTAGAGGCAAAGTTGCCTCAATGATTTTTCAAGAACCTTTATTAGCGCTTGACCCAGTGTATACGGTCGGTAGCCAAATCATCGAAGCGATCCTAAGGCATGAAAACATTGGCCGCGATGCAGCGCGTGCCCGCGCACTTTCATTATTTGAACGCGTACGCATCCCAAGCCCCGAGCGTCGCCTCGATGCCTATCCGCACGAAATGTCTGGAGGCATGCGTCAGCGTGCGATGATCTCATTAGCCTTGGCAAGCGAACCGCAGTTACTGCTCGCCGATGAGCCGACCACGGCGCTTGATGCCACCGTACAGATCCAAATTTTGCTGTTATTGCGAGAGCTGCAACGCGAGCTGGGGCTCTCAGTGATTTTCGTGACGCATGATCTGGGTGCCGCTGTCGAAGTGGCAGATCGCATCGCTGTGATGTATGCCGGACGCATTGTCGAACAAGGTACGACACGTGCGATCATGCGTTCACCTCGACATCCCTACACTCGCGCGTTGTTAAAAAGCCTGGCGCACGGCGCTGTCAAAAAAGGGACACGCTTAGAAACGATTTCGGGGTCACCGCCTGATCTGACTAAACTGCCACCGGGCTGCGCCTTTGCCGAACGCTGTAGCCTAGCGGTTGAGTCATGTAAACAAACCGTGCCTGAGCTTGTGTGGCTCACGCCCGACCACAGTGCCCGGTGTTTGCGCACTGAGCAAACTGCTGTCCCCATCTAAACGTTCCGACCTACCCGAGAGCACCAGAGATTCGCACAATGCGTTTAGCTGGTGCCTAGTACTCGAACAACCTCAATGCGCACTGCGACTCGGCCAAACCTAGAGAGACACTGCCTTTAGGTTTGGCCTTTCTGCAAAGTTATTGCAGTGTGCGTTCAAAGACAAACTTGCCGTCGCGCCAATCTACTGGCACGACATCTTTGGGCCCAAACTTTCCTTGCAAGATCAGCTTGGCGATCGGGTTTTCAAGGTTCTGCTGAATCGCGCGTTTCAACGGTCTGGCACCAAAGACTGGGTCAAAGCCGCCTCGAGCCAGCTCTGCTAAAGCCGCTGCAGACACTTCAAGCACCATGTCTTGTTGCGCTAGCCTTGCGGTTAAGCGCTGAATCTGAATACCGGCAATCTTCTCGATATGCTGACTTTGCAAGGCATGAAACACCACCACTTCGTCAATGCGATTCAAAAACTCTGGGCGGAAATGTTGTTTGACTTCTTCCCATACAACCTCTTTGATCGCTTCGTAAGGTTTACCGACCATTGCCTGAATGTGGTGAGAGCCAAGGTTTGACGTCATCACAATGACGGTGTTTCTAAAGTCAACGGTACGCCCTTGGCCGTCCGTCAAACGACCGTCATCTAAGACTTGCAGCAACACGTTAAAGACATCGGGATGCGCTTTTTCGACCTCGTCAAACAGAATCACGCTGTAGGGCTTGCGTCGAACCGCTTCAGTTAACGAGCCACCCTCTTCGTAACCGACATAGCCCGGAGGCGCGCCAATCAGGCGAGCGACCGAATGCTTCTCCATGAACTCACTCATATCGATACGAATCAAGTGATCGTCAGAGTCGAACAGAAAGTCAGCAAGTGCACGCGTCAACTCGGTTTTGCCAACACCAGTTGGCCCCAAGAACAAGAACGAACCGTACGGACGTGCCGGATCAGACAGACCCGCACGTGAACGTCGAATCGCGTCAGCCACCAGCCCAACGGCCTCATCCTGACCGACTACACGTTGATGCAGGCGATCTTCCATTTTGAGTAGTTTGTCACGCTCGCCGGTCATCATTTTTGACACGGGGATACCCGTGGCGCGTGACACCACCTCT
>CAMCII010000188.1 GCA_945874505.1 Bordetella parapertussis
CAACACTTACTGCCGCACTTGCATCGACTCGGCGCGTTAGCAGGTTCGTTGCTAGATGATCTGGCCGGCGTCGCAGACAAACACCCCCCAACGCTTTCAGTACGCACGCGTGCCGGCATTGACACCTCACAGGTCAATAAGCACCCTGCCTACGTCGAGCTTGAGCGTTACGCCTACAGCGAGTTCGGCTTAGCTGCCATGTCGCATCGCGGAGGTGTATTGAACTGGCCCACAGCCATGCCACCGGCTGCCAAATACGCGCTCACGTATTTATTTGTGCAAGCGGAGTTTGGTTTATGCTGCCCCGTCAGCATGACTGATTCGTTGGCCCGCACTCTGCGTAAATTTGGCGACCCCGCGTTAGTCGAAAAAGTCTTGCCGATGGTCACGACCCAAGACTTTGATGCCTTGCACCAAGGCGCCATGTTTATGACTGAACAAGGGGCTGGATCAGACGTGAGCGCCACCGCCACCCAGGCAACCCTAACAGCCAACGGCAACTGGTCTCTGACAGGCGACAAGTGGTTTTGTTCAAACCCTGATGCTGGCTTTGCAATGGTGCTTGCGCGCTCTGAAAACGTCGAGGGTCTTAAAGGGGTTTCGCTGTTTTTACTGCCGCGTACGCTTGCCGATGGTACGCATAACAACTATCGGATTTTGCGCTTAAAAGATAAGTTGGGCACCCGCTCGATGGCGAGCGGTGAGATCCGGCTTGACGGTGCCTTTGCCTGGCTAGTGGGCGAGCGCGGTCAAGGCTTTAAACACATGGCCGACATGATCAATAACTCGCGCCTGTCAAACGGTGTGCGTGCCGCGGGTTTGATGCGACGCGCACTAACCGAAGCACTTTATATTGCCAAGCACCGTCAAGCTTTTGGTAAACGCCTGATCGACATGCCTTTGATGCAACGCCAGCTCAGCAAAATGGCCCTGGCCACTGAGCAAGCGCGCACCATGGTGTACCAAACAGCGCAAGCACTGGCCGCAGCAGATCAAGACTCGAGCAAACGCCCCTTGATGCGCATCATGACGCCTTTAATCAAATTTCGGGCATGTCGCGATGCACGCAAAGTTGCAGGCGATGCGATGGAAGTCCGCGGAGGTTGCGGCTACATCGAAGAGTGGAGCGATCCTCGTGTGCTGCGCGACGCCCACCTTGGTTCGATCTGGGAAGGCACGAGCAATATCGTCGCGCTTGATGTCATTCGCGCCATTCAACGCGAAGAGTCGTTACCCGCTCTGCGTGAGCATGTACAGGCGCTTTTGGCCGAGGGCACGCCCGTCAGCCAAGATCTCGCAGCGCTACAAGCCGAGCGAATCGACCAAGCCTTCAAGTACGCGAACGCAGTCGCTAACGAAAATCGCTCTGAACAGGCCCGCCAGGCCGCCACAGGGCTTTATCACGTTGCCACCATGGCGGCCATGCGCTGGGAGGCCAAACAGGCCAATATGCCCATGCGCAGCCATTTAGCGGACCTGATCCTCAAGCATCGTTTAGCTGCCCGTGACCCTCTTCAAGGCGATTCTCTGACTGATGCCGCCCTCTGTGAATGGCTGTCGCATACGGTCTAAAATAAAGTCCGACACGATATGATGTCGGATTACCTCACTTCGCCCAATCACCAGAGCAAAAATCATGAGCCAAGCCCCTTCTGCCAGTTCCCCCCGCACCGGTGGTCAACTTCTTGTTGGTCAATTGGTCAGCCACGGCGTCAAACATGTATTTTGTGTGCCGGGCGAAAGCTTTCTGGCCGTGCTAGACGCGTTAGTCGACGTCAGCATCGAAGTGACCGTATGTCGTCAAGAAGGCGGCGCAGCCATGATGGCCGCAGCCCAAGGCCAGTTAAATGGTGAGCCCGGCATTTGCATGGTGACGCGCGGACCGGGCGCCTCAAACGCCTTAGCCGGTATTCACATCGCCAAACAAGATTCAACCCCTCTGATTGTCTTTGTCGGTCAAATCGAACGCGGCATGCGTGAGCGCGAAGCCTTTCAAGAGATGGATTACCGTGCAGTGTTTGGCACCGCAGCCAAATGGGCAACCGAAATTGATGACCCAGCACGTATCCCAGAAATTCTTTCACGCGCTTTTCATGTCGCCACCTCGGGGCGTCCAGGCCCAGTCGTGATCGCCTTACCCGAAGATATGTTGGTCGAACTTGCAACCGCGCCAGATGCCCCGCACTACGAAGCGGTAGATTCTGCCCCCACAAAAAGGCAGATGGCGGATTTGGCTGCACGTCTGGCCAACGCCAAAGCACCGGTTGCGATTTTGGGCGGCACCCGCTGGAACGCTCAAGCCGTTAACGACTTTGTCGCCTTTGCTGAACGCTGCAAACTACCCGTTGCGGTATCGTTCAGGCGCCAGATGCTGTTCCCGGCCAATCACCCCTGTTTTATCGGTGACGTCGGCATTGGTTTGAATCCCGCGTTACTCAACCGTGTCGCCGAAGCCGACCTGGTGTTGTTAGTCGGCGGACGCATGTCAGAGATGCCCAGCCAGGCCTACACCCTGTTTGATATCCCAGTGCCCAAACAAACGCTGGTGCACGTTCACCCAGACAGCGGCGAACTCGGACGCGTCTACCGTGCGGCGCTGGCGATTAACGCCTCACCGATTTCTTTTGCCTCAGAATTAGCCTCAGTTGCGACACCAGCCTCACAGCCTTGGGCTGCAGAGACTGCCACCATGCATCAAAGCTATCTGGCCTGGAGCGACCCTGCCCCCATTCAAACGCCAGGTACCCTGCAAATGGGCGGCGTCATGGAGTACCTCGAAGCCAACTTACCCGCCGATGCCATTATGGCAAACGGCGCCGGTAACTTTGCCACCTGGCTGCATCGCTTTCACCGCTTCACTCAGTTCGCCACCCAAGTTGCACCGACCTCGGGCTCGATGGGTTATGGCTTACCCGCCGCCGTCGGCGCCAAGCGTCTGTGGCCCGAAAGAACCGTGGTCTGCTTTGCAGGCGACGGCTGCTTCATGATGCATGGGCAAGAGTTTGCGACGGCTGTGCAATACAACTTACCGATTATTGTGTTGATCATCGATAACGGTATGTACGGCACCATCCGTATGCATCAAGAAAAACACTACCCAGGTCGCGTTTCGGCAACCAAACTGCAAAACCCTGATTTCGCAGCGTACGCTCGCGCCTTTGGTGGCCATGGCGAACGTGTCGAAACTACCGAACAGTTTGGCCCCGCTTACGAGCGCGCGGTGGCAAGCAAGCAACCGGCAATCATTCATTGTCTGATTGATCCTGAAACCATTACGCCAACCACCACTATTTCAAAATTACGGGCGGCCGCACTCAAAAAATAATTTCAATGCGCCTTAGTTAACTTGGGGCACATCTCTAGATTTTTCAGGAACTCGGTCGGTCACGACACTGCAAGCAAATTACGCAGAGCGGCATGTCAGAGGCATCTTTCAGATGCACTGCTCAGATGAACCTCTTCGACTTGCTCAAAGGCACAGCTCACACTGCGTGTGGGTATTGCACTTAGTACCAACCGAGACTTGGTATCGTTCAGTCATTATCTTTAGGAGCACGACATGGCCGCAGAAGCCTCATTTAACTGGGAAGACCCCCTCTTGCTGGATAGCCAGCTCACCGACGAAGAGCGCATGGTGCGTGACGCCGCACGTGCATATTGCCAAGATAAGCTTTTGCCTCGCGTAGTCAACGCGTTTCGCAACGAAAAAACTGATGTCGAGATTTTTCCTGAGATGGGTGAGCTTGGCCTGTTGGGCGCAACGATCCCCACTCAATACGGTGGCTCGGGTTTGAATTACGTCAGCTACGGGCTGATCGCGCGCGAAGTCGAACGCGTTGACTCAGGCTATCGCTCGATGATGTCAGTGCAATCCTCGCTGGTAATGTTGCCAATCAACGAATTTGGCAGCGAAGAGCAAAAACAAAAATACTTGCCCAAGCTTGCCCGCGGCGAATGGATCGGCTGTTTTGGCCTGACAGAACCCGATCATGGCTCTGACCCAGCAGGCATGGAAACCCGCGCAGTAAAGACCGCCAACGGCTATACGGTGACCGGCAACAAAATGTGGATTTCGAACTCGCCGATTGCCGACGTGTTCGTTGTTTGGGGCAAGTGCGTAGGCGGTGATTACGACGGTCGCATTCGCGGCTTCATCCTCGAAAAGGGCATGAAAGGGCTGTCAGCACCTGCGATCCACGGCAAAGTCGGTTTACGCGCCTCAA
Organism: Bordetella parapertussis; assembly: GCA_945874505.1. GTDB lineage: Bacteria > Pseudomonadota > Gammaproteobacteria > Burkholderiales > Burkholderiaceae_B > Zwartia > Zwartia parapertussis_J. The sequence goes on from CAMCII010000188.1 coordinate 4,224, forward strand.
TCACAGGCCAAATCGTCATGGAAGGCGTCGAGATTGGCGACGAACAAATGTTGCCAGGCGTATCAGGCTTAAAGGGCCCCTTCACCTGCTTGAATTCAGCCCGCTTTGGGATTGCCTGGGGTGCACTCGGTGCGGCAGAATTCTGTTGGCACATGGCGCGTCAGTACACGCTTGACCGCAAACAGTTTGGTCGCCCCTTAGCTGCCAACCAACTGATCCAGAAAAAACTGGCCGATATGCAAACCGAGATCACACTCGCCTTGCAAGGCTGCCTGCGCTTAGGTCGCATGAAAGACGAAGGCACAGCCGCCGTTGAAATCACCTCGATCATGAAGCGCAACTCATGCGGCAAGTCGCTCGACATCGCCCGCATGGCGCGTGATATGTTGGGTGGCAACGGCATCTCGGATGAGTACGGTGTGGCCCGTCACTTGGTCAATCTTGAAGTCGTGAATACCTACGAAGGCACCCACGATGTGCACGCCCTGATTTTGGGTCGCGCGCAAACAGGGATTCAAGCGTTCTTCTAAAACGGTTTCACTGCTCGTTCAAAAGCAGCGCGCGTAATGAAATGCGGACGCTGCTTTTTTTTGATTCTTATAAATTAAATGCTGGTTCCATTAGTGCAATCTCTGCAGAGCTCAGTTTCAAACTACGCGCTTGCGATTTCCAGGTCTGCACAACCGACCTCACTTCAAGAATGATTCTTTGCGCCTGTGAGGCGTTGAGATCGTAGTAAGAAGCGGTACTCACGACGAGCTCTAAATCAGGTCGATTTGTCACGGCATCCAGATTTAGCACATGCTCGGCCTTTGCTAAATTTGGATTGACGTCAAAGGCCGGCGACAGACGCCAGTTTTTTCCGTCAAACAGAAAACCATGATTTCGTAAATGGTCATCGCGGTTAGATACGCAAACATTAAACACGACGCGACGAAACATCTGTTCAAGATCGTGCTTAAGCGTTACTGGATTGCCTAGCGTTAACAGCAATCTTGCAAGGTCCACATAACTACTACCCTCACTGTCTTGTCGCCCTAGCAGTGTCATAGCCGAGGCGTAGAAAACCCGCCGCCCCTGCAACCGATCAAAGCGCTTGACGCAAAACGTATGAAAATATTTTCCAAATTTAACGACTTTGGCGTCGGGGACATCGAGCTTTGCTTTTACGGCAAGCGCATGCACAACGCCCTCCCATCCACCAATATCCATGTCATCTTCGCGCGACGGAAACTTCGCAATCCACAAAGAGCCATCGATCTGAGTAAAATTTGCTTTCGGACGCGCACCGCCCAGCGATGCGCCTGGTGCGACAAGAACACTGAGCCAGCGACGCAAAGCGCTCAGATTGTCGATACGTTTGTGACTCAGCTCTTTAGCAACGAGTTCGAGTTCAGCCAACTGCGCGAGAGGAGGTGCAGACAGGCGATGTTGGCTGACAAACTGGTCATGCGAAGCTGACCGCAAGCGCAAGGCCCCTTGACGTGTTAGGTCTTGCACGCCCGCCATGAAATCCCATTCATACAAATTTCGAGGCTTACGCTTTTCATCTTGCGCCTCAAGCATTTCTCTGCGTTTCATTAGCGTTTGCCCCCAACGATCGGGCGAACCATCTAAAAAACATCCAAAGTTGCCAGCAACTTTACTCGGAAAATAAACCCCTTGGCTCAAAGGTAGGTCTGGATCAATCGCGAAGCGACTAGAGTCGGTCAGCCAATTTTGAGAGTACTGAAAACGCAACTGCCCATGATCGTTCGAGATGAACCCGACCAGCATTGGCTTTGCGCAGAACTGTGCGTCCAGCCAGACTTCAAGTTGTTCGACGGGCATGTGGGGTTCTTCCGTGAGGCAAGTCAAGATCTTGCAAACTGCGACCGAGGCGATCTTCTTTAGCGATCAGACCCAAATCCTCTTCTAGTTGCAAGGTGGCCAGCACCCTCAAATACGTAACCATCAAGACAGAGGGATCGCCTCGCTCAACACGATAAAGCGTCATGCGCGAAATCGACGAGCGAGCCGCGACAGTTTCTGATGAAAACTTACGCCGCATTCGGGCAAGGCGCAACCGCTCACCAAGCTCAGTCAAGAGTCGTTCTTCGTTTGGATAAACAGGTTGTTTTTTACTAGGCATATCACATATTAGACAAAAATGATTTATTTGTCTAGCTTGTGATACAAATTAAAGATCGAATGTTATCGTTGAATTCATCATCGTTGGATAGAAGCTTGATAGTTGACCTCCACTGCGATCTTTGGACGACACCGTGATCACTGAGTCCGACCTTGATCGTCGGACACTCTAGCAGTCGCCTGAAATACGCGATGCTCAGCTAAAACCAGCAGCAGCTCGGCCAAGCCGGTCTTGAACCCCCGCCCACTCAAGCCCTGTCGGGGGCGTTTGCCAGAGCAACTGGCTGTAACCCTGCTGATCTAGTGCGCGCAGGGTGGCGTAAAGCACGCGGCTATAGGCTGCGGGGTCGTTGGGTAGAGTGATCCAGTCAAGCCTCTCGTTCGAAGCAGGCGCAATACGCTGAACCGTATGCACTACGAGAGCAATACGCTGCTCTGGTGCGAGTTTGGCAGTTTGGGTCGCCAGTACACTTTCCAACTCGGACGCACGCACCAAGCGCAGCGGCGTCTGCGGCGCGTAATGAGACTTTAAGGCTCCCGAGACACGCGGCGCCTGAGCATCGGGTGCTGCGACCTCTTGATTTAACACTTCGGCAAGTTGGGCGGCTGTAATGTGCCCCGGGCGCAACAGCACCGGACCCACACCTTGGTCAAGGCGCGATAAGTCAACGATTGTGGATTCGATGCCGACGTCGGTCGCGCCGCCCTCAAGTATAGGCATGCCTTGCGCAAATAGTTCAGCAAACTCGCTGCGCACATGCTCGGCGGTGGTGGGTGACACCTGACCAAATTTGTTGGCCGATGGGCCAGCAACGCCGCCTTGACCTGACGCACGCGTCGCAGCAAACCCACGCAACAAAGCTTGGGCCACTGGGTGCGAAGGGCAGCGCAAACCAATGCTGTCTTGCCCGCCACTGACAACTGAAGA
>CAMCII010000189.1 GCA_945874505.1 Bordetella parapertussis
GCTACCGCCGTAAATCGTTGACGGAATCGAATGGAACAGAATCGCCGGCGCATCGAGCCCCTCAGGGCCAAAGTCTGTGGTCTCGCCCGTCGCACCATGTTCTTGGGCCGACTCGACCAAAAGTGTACAAATCCGCTGATACGTATCGGTGCCCCAGATTTTTAACAACGACACGCTGGGCGGCAAGGCCTCGCCACGCTTCACCATTTCAGCATAATGGGTGTAGGCCGACACTTGATCCGCTACATCTAGCATCAACTCAGCGTAGCGCGCCGCAAACACAGGATTGGCAAAGAGATCGAGACTCTCAGCCAGGCTTGTTAGTTGACTTAACGCATAACGCGACTGCTTGGGGCTACCCAAAAAGATTCGTTCAAAGCCTAAAAGCGCTTTGGCAATTGTCCAACCTTCGTTGATTTGTCCGACCAGATTCTCTGCCGGCACGCGAACGTTATCAAAGAAGACCTCACAAAACTCTTTTTGTCCGCTGATATTTTGAATCGGACGAATCGTGATGCCGGGAATACTTAAATCAATCAACAAGAAACTAATGCCAGATTGTTTTTTGGCCTCTTTATCTGTGCGCACCAACGCAAACATGTGCGTTGCATCTTGCGCGAGTGTGGTCCAAATTTTTTGACCATTCACCACAAACGCATCTCCATCAAGCACGGCTTCTGTGCGCAAGGCCGCTAAGTCTGAACCGGCCCCAGGCTCTGAATAACCCTGGCACCAAACGTGTTCGTTGGCGATAATTTTTGGTAAAAATTTTTGCTGCTGTTCAGGACTACCCCGCTGAATCAAAAGCGGCCCGATCATCACGACGCCCATGTCGGGCGCACGCGCCACGCCATGCTGCTCTTGCTCTTCGACGTAAGCGATCATTTTGCCGGGAGGCAGGCCCATTCCACCAAATTTCTTAGGCCAAGAGGGTGCGATCCAGCCTTGTTCTGAGAGCACTTTCGTCCAGTCTTTAATTTCGTTAAAGCGCAAACGATGGGGCACATGGCGAAGATTCTCGGGGTAATGTTTTGCGTAAAAATTTTGCAACATTTGCCGAAACTCAGGCTCAGGCATGTTTTCCCAATCCGCGTCTTTTGCAAACTCGCTCATGGTTGGTGTCGGCGCCGCACTCACTTCAGCCGTTGCCACTGAGCGTTGCGTAAAATAACGCTGACGATGCGCGTCGACATTGCCTAACCAAGAGGTCAGAGCTAACGCACGCTTAAAGTACAGGCCCACGTCACACTCGTCGGTGTAACCCATCGCGCCATGCATCTGAATCGCCATGCGCGTCATTAGCAAGGCCGCATACGAACAGCGCGCCTTGACTCGACTAGCTAAAGCACTTGCTGAGCCCCCTTGCTCAAGCTGCGTGAGCACATCCGCCAAACAGGCCGAAGACAATTCAACCTGAATATAGCCATCGACGATGCGATGTTTAAGCGCCTGAAAGCTACCAATCAGTTTACCGAATTGTTTGCGGGTACCCAAGTATTCAAGGGTGACAGCCAGAGAACGGCGCATCACACCAAGCATCTCAGCTGCTTGAATGACACGGGCCGCATCATTGGCCTGATCCACAACCGCCAGCACTTCTGCCCCAACCATCAAGACATGCGTCTGAGGGACTTGAACATTGTGCAGTGACAGTGTGCAAAGCATGGCACCGTCTACGGCGCGTTGGTCAGCGTGCGTGACGCCTTCAGTTTGCGCAGGCACCCAAACCAAGACTGGTTGCTCGGCAAGCTTGGCCAACACCACCCATCCGTCAGCACCCAGAGCGGGCGTGACGAACTTTTTGGTACCGTTGAGCCTTAACGTATCACCTTGTGCCAGCGCGGTTGTTGCCAGCGCTTGCTGAGCCTGCATTTGACCAAGCGTCTCTTGCCAGGCGACTCCGGCCACTAGGGCGCCGCCCACCAATTGCTCAAGCAAAACTGAGCGCAACGCACTTTGGGGCGTACCCGACACCACCGCTGCGAATTGGACCCCCGCAGCAATTAAAGGCTCGGGCAAAAGGCGCTGACCGATCTCTTCGGCAATCGCTGACATCTCACGCAAGCCTAAACCCAGCCCGCCGTCTTGCTCAGAGACCAAGACACCAAGCCAGCCAGCGTTGGCGATCTCTTGCCAAGCAGCGCGATCGAAACCGGTTTCTGACTCTCGAAGTTGGCGCACGCGAGCAGTCGTGTTGCCGCGTGACAATAAGTCACGCGCGCTGTCGCGAAAAGCCTCAATTGCAGAGTCGTTCAGTGTGACGTCGTTCATGTTATTTGCCTCTAAAACTTTTATCTTAAGTGTGACTACGTTACCATTTCGCGGGCCTGAGCCCGCTTCGAGATCTTGCGAATCCTTCTTCCCTGACTAGCCCCAGGGATCAAAGCACTAATTGCCTATGTCGGTACTGCTTGCAATACCACCCTATTGCGGCGTCGGTTAGGCCGCTTCGCCCTAAGTTGACTGTCGCTGCAGCGCCGCGATTTCAGACTCACTGTAACCAAGCTTGTGCAAGATGTCGACCGTGTGGGCACCGGTCGCCGCGGGCGCTCGGATGGCTGCGGTTGGAGTTCGGCTAAATCTTGGCGCCACCGAGGGCTGTAATACCCCTTGAACCTCGCAAAAGGTCTTGCGCGCGACATTATGCGGATGCAAAGGCGCCTCGGTCATGCTAAGCACCGGGGCGAAGCAGACGTCAGTTCCTTCCATCACATCACACCACTCTTGGCGGGTACGTGTCGCAAAAACTCGTTCAAAGGTTTGACGCATCGCAGGCCAACTCGCGGGATCACGTTGTTGTGTCTGGTCAACATCGCTTAAACCAGACTTTTCAATCAACAAGGCGTAGAACTGGGGCTCGATTGACCCAAGCGCAATCCACTTACCATCTGCGCAACGGTAGGTGCCATAAAAGTGTGCGGCACCGTCTAGCATATTTTGACCGCGCTCATCGCGCCATTGCCCCTCCGCCATCCGAGCGTACATCAGGCCCATCAACAAGGCCGAACCGTCGGTCATGGCGGCATCAACAACTTGCCCTTTACCCGTCACCCGCGCACTCAGGGCTGCGGCTAAAACCCCTGCCACGAGCAGCATACCGCCGCCGCCAAAATCCCCCACCAAATTCAAAGGCGGTAAAGGTTGTTCGGGTGTACCTATCGCGTGCAGGGCGCTAGATAAAGCAATGTAATTGATATCGTGGCCAGCCGCCTGAGCCAGAGGGCCGGTTTGCCCCCAGCCTGTCATTCGGCCAAACACCAATTTAGGATTGCGCAAGAAGCACACCTCTGGACTCAAGCCGAGTTTTTCCATGACGCCTGGACGAAACCCTTCAATCAGCACATCAGCAGATTCAATTAACCGCAAGACCGCTTCAACCGCAGCGGGTTGCTTCAAGTTCAACGAAATCGATTGCTTGTTGCGTCGCAACACTTTGCTATGCACCGAATGCAGGTCGGTCTCTGCCGGCACAATGCGGTCTACGCAGATCACCTCTGCACCGAGATCCGCTAGCAACATCCCAGCGAAAGGTCCGGGGCCTAACCCGGCAAGCTCGATCACCTTAAAGCCCTGCAACGGTCCGGTCATGTCTCGTCCTTTTTGTGTGAGCACTCAAGTCTTAACCTTTTTTGCGAGTGCTCGGCTTCTGTCTAAACATAATGATATTCGATCGCACTCAAAATAAGCTTGAGCGAGGTTAATATCACTCACCAATTACACGTACCACTCACCGACGATCTTGTCATTACCTTGAGACCTCTGCCGTGATTCAATCCAGTCAACAAAAAATTGTCGATGAAGCAATTACCTCGCGTCATTCTATGCGTGCTTATTTGCCTACGCCCGTTTCGCGTGAAGATATCGCCAGCATGCTTGAAGTCGCGGCACGGGCGCCCTCGGGCTCAAATACCCAGCCCTGGAAGGCCTACGTACTAATGGGCGAAATGAAAGCGCGTCTGACCGCTGAAATTTTGGCGGTTTATCGTGACAAGGCTCAATTTGAGGCGCTCACTGAAGACTACCGCTACTACCCAACCGATTGGAGCTCACCTTACTTAGAGCGCCGACGCAAAGTCGGCCTTGATCTTTATAAATTGTTAGGTTTGGGACGTGACGACAAAGCGGGTATGCATGCTCAGCATGGGAAAAACTACGCTTTTTTTGGTGCACCTGTCGGCATGATTTTTACTGTCGAACGCAAAATGAATACAGGCTCATGGCTTGACTTTGGTTGCTTTTTGCAAAGCCTGATGATTGCCGCGCGGGGCCGCGGTTTAGACACCTGTGCCCAAGCCGCCTTTAACCGGTTTCATCCTGTCATTAGACGCGTCACCGGCATCTCTGAGCAAGAGGTCGTCATGTGCGGGCTAGCGTTAGGCTTCGCAGACATGAGTCAAATTGAAAATACGCTGATCAGCGAGCGCGAACCCCTCGACGGCTTTGCCAAATTCTTAGATTGAATTAGGACAAGCCGCTAATATCTAACCCGAGTGAGTCTGATGACACAAACACCCTCTTCCTCACAAGCCTCTGTGCTCCCTCAGCGCGCCGGTAATCAAGGCCCTTTATCGGGGGTCCGCGTGATCGATTTATCGGCCTATATCGCGGGGCCTTACGGGTGTTCACTGCTCGCCGATCAAGGCGCAGAGATCATCAAAATTGAACCGCCAAATGGCGATAACTTGCGTCGCTATCCCTCTTCCTTGGCCTCAGAAAGCCGTGCTTTTTTAGGTGTCAATCGCAGCAAACTGGCTGCCGTCCTGGATATCAAAAATCCAGACGATCTCGCTACGCTACTGACTTTAATTGAAACCGCAGACGTCTTGGTGCATAACTTCAGACCAAGTGTTGCCCCGCGCATTGGGATCGGTTACGAAACGCTAAAAGTTTTGAATCCACGGTTGATCTATTGCGCAGTCAGTGGCTACGGCGAATCTGGCCCTTTCAAAGAAAAAGCAGGCTTTGACCAAGTCTTGCAAACCATGACCGGTATGACCGTACTGCAAGGCAAACCAGGCGGACCACCAGAAATTTTGTACGGATCGATTGTTGATTACTACACCTCAGCGTTAGTGGCCGGGGCGGTCTCGTCAGCCTTGTTCGAACGCGAACGCTCTGGCCAAGGTCAATTTGTTGGTGTTTCGTTACTCGCAGCAGCGCTCACGTTGCAATCGGCGCGACTCATTTGGGCCGAAGGCGAAGGTCGCGAGGTCGGTCGAGATATGCGCTCACTTGGCGTTACTGGGATACATCCGACCCGCGAAGGCTATTTGTATATTTCAGCGAACGTACCGCATTTTTGGACGGCCTTGTGCCAAAAAGTTGGCCTCGCTGAGTTAGCAAACAACGAGCGCTACGACACCGTCCGCAAGCGCGCCCAGTATCAAGACGAAATCGTGCCAAAGATACGCGAAGCGCTTCTCAAACACACAGCGCGCGAATGGGAAGTTATTTTTGGCGAAGAGGTTCCTTGCTCAACAGCCCTGTCGATTGAAGATATGTTTGAGCACTCTCAGGTTGCCAGTCAAGACCTCATTACAAATTATCAACATCCAGTCGTGGGCAAGTATCGCGGGCTCAAACGTTCAATCAAATTTAGCCGCACGCCGGGCCCCGAACCTTTCGCCGCGCCCACGCTGGGGCAACACACTGACTTGATCCGCAACGAAGCAATGCGTCTGCGCAAAACAAATAAAAAAACATGACGACTCAAGCATCGGCGATATCACCTATCTCAGAGGCCATTGCTAACTCTGCTGGGGTCAATGCCCCAGTGCTGCCGATCCCCTTAAAGGCTTGCGATTGTCACTTGCACATTTACGATGCACGATTTGCACAGTCAGTCGATTCTGCAGCGTTGCAAGATTTGGCCACGGTGAACGAGTATCGAATGTTACAAAAGCGTTTAGGCACTGAGCGCTCAGTGATTGAGGCGATTTTAGTTGGCAATCCCAACGAGCTTTACGGCTTTCGCTAGATGACAAGCAAAAATTCAGCAAGCCTCTTGGGTATAGCCTCTTAGTCTCAGGACGCTACAAACGCTCGTCAGAACCCTGATTTTAGGCTGAGTTTCAAATACACTCTGCCCCATGACTCCCCAACGTAGAATTGCACACTTGGATATGGATGCCTTTTTCGCATCGGTTGAGTTGCTGACCTATCCAGAGTTACGCGGCCAAGCCGTCGTTGTGGGTGGGCGTAACGCTAGCACCCCAGTCACCAACGCTCAAGGCGAAAAACAATTTTCACGCTTACGCGACTATGCCGGACGCGGCGTGGTGACCACCTCGACCTACGAAGCTCGCACCCTAGGAGTATTTTCGGGGATGGGTCTAATGAAATCAGCCGCACTGGCACCCGACGCAATTTTGCTGCCCGCCAACTTCGAGGCCTATCGTCACTTTTCACGTCTGTTTAAAGAGGCGGTAGCCTCTGTCACGCCTCACATCGAAGACCGGGGCATTGATGAAATCTACATCGACCTTACGCGGCTCGAAGACGAGTCCCTCGCTCTTGCCAAGCGCATCAAGCAAGCAGTTTTCGATGCCACCGGCTTGAGCTGTTCGATCGGTATTACAACAAACAAACTTTTGTCAAAAATTTGCTCTGACCTCGATAAACCCGACGGCATCACCATTCTTGAGCCTAGCGAGATGGCGACACGCATCTGGCCCTTAGCTGCCAAAAAAATTAACGGCATCGGCCCTAAAGCAAATGAGAAACTGACTGCCCTTAACATTCATACCATCGGCGAGCTTGCCGCAGCGCCCATCGAACTGCTTGTGGCACATTTTGGTCGAAGCACCGGCGCCTGGATGGCGCAAGTGGCACAAGGAATCGATGAGCGCCCTGTGGTGACTTGGTCTGAGCCCAAATCTATCAGCCGTGAAACCACCTTTGAACGTGACTTACATGCCAAGCATGATCGTGCAAGGCTTTCTGAAATTTTTACAAATCTTTGCATGCGACTGGCCGATGATCTTCAGCGCAAAGGCTATGCGAGTCGCACGATCGGAATTAAGTTGAAATTTGCAGATTTTCAAGTCGTGACACGTGACTTAACATTGCCAGCCGATGTCATCGATGGCCATCAAATTCGACTGGCTGCAACTGAATGTTTAAAACGTGTGCCACTCGAACAGCGGATTCGCCTGCTGGGGGTACGCGCTGGGAGCCTTCGGCCCGTGCAGGCGGCCGAGTACGTCGATCGGGCAGCGCAACCCACATTACCCTTTGAATTTGAGTAACGTCACGGTTCACAGCACCGTACAAAACAACT
>CAMCII010000190.1 GCA_945874505.1 Bordetella parapertussis
TGTTCGATTTGCTCATCCCAGGTTAATTTTTTTAGCTCTTCGGCAACCAGACCAAGAGGCTTGTTGTAGGTTTGGCCAACGGTATCGGCAATAATCGACAGCCACTCGGCATCGTCCCAATTTTGAATTCTTGAGAGATCTTTTTCTGACGGAACACCGGTATCGATAATAAACAGATGACCAAGCTCGTGGCCTGCCTGTTGTAGTTGAAACGCCATTTCCAGTGCCACCCAACTGCCAAACGAATGTCCGCAGAGATAATATGGGCCGGTTGCTTGTACGGTTTGCATCGCTTCAATATTCAAACGAGCAATGTCTTGAATCGAGGTGAACGGTTTTTGAGTCTCTGGCGATACGATGGCTTGCAGGCCAATCAAGGGGCGATCCCCAACTGCGAGTTCGTTTGCCAGCGCTCTTAAATAAATCACTGAGCCCCCGGTTCCTGGAGCACAAAAAAGCGGAGGCTGTGCGCCTTTGGCTTGGATCGATACCAAGATCGAACTCTTATCGCCAGCGATTGGCAGCTCTAGGGCAAGTGCAATCTCTTTGATCGTCGGCTTATCCAGAAGAGTGGTGAGCGGTAATTGCCGCTGAAACTTCTCTTTGATCGCGCTCATTAAACGGATGGCCAACATTGAATCGCCACCCAGTTCAAAAAAGTTATCATCTACGCCGATCGACGAATAGCCAAGTAAAGATTGCCAGATTTGACCGAGCTTTTGCTCAGTTGGCGTCGCCGCTGCAATAAAGGTGCTGTCAAGGTCGGGGCGCACATGAAGCTCGCCGCTTTCTTCAAGCGTTGACTGAGCGCGCCAATCTTCACGGATGACCCAGTTTTTAAAGCGATACTCCAGATCACCGGTTGCAACAATGACGCGGCCCGAGGGCAGATTTTTTAAGATACATTCGAGCGCTTCGATGGATTCATCCGGCGACATCGAAAACTCTTGAGTTTTCGAAAAGCTTGTTGATGCGTCTGAAAATTTCCAGGCATCCCAATCAATCGAAAGCCAGCGAGTTGCCTCTTGACGTGAATTTTCTAACGATACAAAGTGATCCAAGAAGATATTTGCTGCGCTATAGGCCGCATAGCCAAGACCGCCAAGCACGGCAGAGCTTGATGAGATCAAACAACAGAAATCGACCGGATTCTTGTCAAAGATGGCTTTTAAGCCAAAGGTGCCAAAGACTTTAGTTGAATAGTGCTCGTTGATCACCTCTGGTGTCAGTTCAACAAAGGGCGTGACAAGCGAGGGTGCTCCTGCCGCATGGAAAACACCATTGACTTTTCCAAAGTGCGTCACACAGGTCGAGAAGCAATCCGCTAAAGAAGACGAGTTCGCGACATCACCTGATAGAACGAGAATGTCTGCGCCAGATTTTTCGATATTTAAGATCGTTTGAATAGTTTCGCTAAAGGGCAAACCCTTTGCGCAGATGTCTTGCCACTGACTACGCTCAGGAAAGACCGTTCTGCTCACTAAACAGAGGCGAGCCCGAGCTTTTTCGCCTAAATAGCGCGCAAACGTCAGACCAACTTTTCCTAAGCCACCCGTGATGACGTACACCCCTTGATCGACTAGCGCAGTGGGTAGACCAGCGGGGTTTTTCAATTGAACGCGCTGGTAGCTTGGGACGAGACGTTGATCGCCGCGATAGGCCACCATGGGATCTGACGAGCCGTTTTCAATTTCACTCAACACTTTTGTTACGATTCGACTGGGGTTGGTATTTGACAGCGCTAAATCGATACAGTGAATGGTGATTTGCAACACCTCTTGCGGGATCACAAGGCTAGGTCCGATCAGAGTCGCTTTACCAGGAGAGCCGTGTCCGGTGCCGTAGACGTCATGCAGTCTATCGGCGATAACAGTGATATCAATGGACTGATCGGTGGGGATAAGATTTGCCAAGGCTTGACTGATATTCATCAACGAATAAAAGCCTTGCTCTTGATGTGTTTCAAAGTTCAGCAATTCTTGGTCAGCCTGCGCAGCCTTGTCTGCGTGAACATCGAGTGACCAACAGTGCACAACCTTGTAAATATTTTTATTGCGTAACTGTTTAATGAGCGAGTCGTAATCCTCTTGTTGTCGTGGTGACACGATAAAAGACGACTCTGAGACTTTTTGAAACCGAGCACCGCTTGTCACTTGTACGACGTATTGATTGGTTTGATTCAGCGTCTGCAGAAGGGTTTGACAGAGTATCGACTCATTGGCGAAGATCAACCAAACGCGCTTGTCTTTCGAAAAGGTCTCGAGATTGAGCGTCTCGGGGTAAACGGTTGGTCGCCAATGCGGCAGATAAAACCATTCTTCGAGTGGACGACGTGCTGTTAAATCGTCGCTTGGATTCGCGCTACCTGGCTTGGGCGCATCAATCCAGTGCCGCTTACGCTCAAAGGGGTAAGTCGGTAACGACATGCGTGACAACTGATCTTGTTCGTAAAAACGATCCCACGACACAGGTAAGCCCGATTGCCAGATTTTGGCAAGGGCATCAAACACACACTTATCTTCAGGCAGACGATCTGTATCGAGCGAGGTGATGATCGCTTTAAGTTGGTGGCTGCCCTGACGCCGTTTGACTAAACGACTCAAAATCGATTTTGGACCAACCTCTAAACAGACTAAGTGCTGTTCAGCCAATAATGTGGCGGCGCCAGCCGCAAATTGCACGGGTGCTCGCAGATGTTTGACCCAGTAGTCAGCACTCTGCGCCTCGCGGGCAGAGATCCAGGTACCAGTGACGTTAGAGACAAACGGAATCAGTGGTGCGCAAAGCTTATGCTGCTGCACTAACTGTCGAAACTCTTCAAGGATTGGGTCAAGCATGCTTGAATGAAAAGCATGTGAAGTCTGTAATATTGTGCAAGTGATATGTTGTGTGTTGAGTTTGTCTGCAAGCTGCTTGATCGACTCTGTCGGGCCGGCGACGACAACTCCGCCGTCTTCGTTGATACTAGCAATCGATAGATCTGAGAAAGTCGAAAGATCAAGTTCTGAAGCCGGCTGTGCGACGGCAAGCATTGAGCCGCGCGGCAAGCTCCAGACGAGTCGCCCGCGATGCGCGATAAGCGTTAAAGCGGTATCTAACTCAAAAACGCCTGATAAGCATGCGGCAACGTATTCGCCAAGACTATGGCCGAGCATCGCAAAAGGTTTGATATTCCAATGCATCCACAGTTTTGCCATTGCGTATTCAGTGACAAAGAGTAGTGGCTGGGTGATCCAGGTCTCATGAATCAAACGAAGCAATGTTGGATCGGTACTTTTTTCTTGAGTAAAAAATTCTCTGAGATCAAAATTTACCAGCGGCTGCAGTCTTGCGGCACAATAGTCGACGGTGTCGCGAAAGAGCGGCTCGGTGTTGTAAAGCGATATTCCCATGCCCACATACTGTGTCCCTTGGCCCGGAAACAAAAATGCAACTCGCGGCGACTCAGAGTTTTTAAGCGAAGACAGCTTGAGTTTTTCGGGCTCTTGATTGGCCAGTTGCTCGTGTAACTGCTCGAACGATTGACAAATAAAGGTCGAACGATACTGAAAGGCCTTACGCCCGACTGCCAGCGTAAACGCTAGGTCAGCAAGATTGGGGGGCTCACTTCGATCAATGAACTCTTTAAGCTGTGCCTCAGTTGCTCTGAGCGCCTGCTGCGATTTGGCAGAAAGAGTGACGATATGCCATGGCCGAGAATAAGAAGAGGGTTCTGCAACCGGAGCCTCTTCTACAATCACGTGGGCATTCGTCCCGCCAATGCCGAACGAGCTAATGGCAGCGCGACGCGGGTGCTCACGTTCGGGCCACTCGGTTAACGACGAGGGGATATAAAAATGGCTATCGGTTAAACCAAGCTTTGGGTTTGCTTCGGTAAAGTGCAGAGTCTTCGGAATCTCTTTGTGCTGTAGTGCTAATACCGTTTTAAGAAGCCCTGCAACACCCGCAGCAGTATTTAAATGACCAATATTTGTTTTAACCGAGCCTAACGCCGCAGGACGCGTTTTTGAGTCGACTGAAGCGTAGGCTTGTTTTAATGCGGTGATTTCAATGAGATCACCAAGCGCCGTACCAGTGCCGTGCGTTTCGATGTAATCAATCGTGTCAGCAGACACCTGTGCGTGGGCAAGCGCTTGCTGAATGACACTCGCTTGACCATTCACACTAGGGGCTGTGAAGCCAACTTTAGCAGAGCCATCGTTGTTAACCGCACTACCTTTAATGACTGCATGGATCTTGTCTCGATCTTTCAGTGCTTGGCTCAGTGGTTTAAGGATCACGACCCCGGCGCCGCTTCCCCACACTGTGCCGTTGGCTTGAATGTCGAACGCGCGGCAATGACCATCTGGTGAACTAATATTGCCTTCTTCATGCAGGTAGCCACCGTGATGTGGAACCTTAATCGCCACACCGCCCGCCAAGGCAATATCGCAGTCGCCCATCAGCAGGCTTTGACAGGCTTGATGAATCGCGACGAGCGAGGTTGAACAAGCCGTCTGTACCGTGATGCTCGGCCCGGTCAGGTTGAAGGCATACGACACGCGAGTTGCGAGAAAGTCTTTATCATTTGCCAGAATTAACTGAAAAACAGAGGTGTCTTGATGCCGCGCAACATACGGAACAACATTTCGAACTAAGTAGTCGTTGTGCCCAACGCCTGCAAATACACCAAAAGACGAGCGTTTAGGATCTGCGTAGCCAGCATTTTCGAGAGCTTGCCAAGCGGTTTCTAAGAATACCCGTTGCTGCGGATCGATAAACTTGGCTTCTGCAGGAGTGAATGAGAAAAACTCGGCATCAAAGTCGGTGATGTTTGACAACACCCCGGTGCCGCGAATGTAATTTGGTGAGGCGATCAGTTCAGGTTCTACGCCAGCGTCTTGCAGTTCGGTCTCGCTAAAGAAGCGAATCGATTCTTGACCTGAGCGTAAATTCTCCCAAAACGTATCGAGGTCATCGGCACCAGGCACGCGAGCAGCGACTCCAATGATTGCAATGGCCTCATGCTCAAGAATTTTATGAGTGGTTTTGAGCCGCGCGGGAGTCTCTCGAGCGATGTCGTTTTGGTCTATCCAATTTGATAGCGATCGAATGGTTGGATATTCAAATAAATGGATGAGCGGGATCTCGCGCTCGAGCCGTCGCTGTAGTTCTTCATTGACACGACTTAATAATAGAGAGTGTCCACCAAGATCAAAAAAATTGTCGTCGATGTTGATCGTTGTGCGTTGCAAAATCTGAGACCAAATATCACCACTGAATTTCTCACTTTGCCGTTGAGGGGCTGTGCGAGATGAGCCTAGCTGAGCAAGGGACTCGGGTTCAGGTAGTGCTTTACGATCAATTTTTTCATTCGGCGTGAGTGGAAAAGCTTCCAAAATCAGGATATGAGCGGGCACCATGTACTCGGGCAGCACGTCTTTAAGAAAGACTCTGAGCGCTTTATCCGAGTGTGCCGCACTATCTTTGACTGTCAGATAGGCCAAGATCCGCGCAGAAGAATCGCTTGTGCCAGTGCGAGCGATGACAACAGCCTCTTTGGTATTCGCGTGCTGGCGTAGTCGAGATTCAATCTCGCCTAGCTCGATGCGATAGCCTCGAATCTTGACCTGATGGTCTATTCGTCCCAGAAACTGAAGTGTTTGATCCTCTGACCAAGCAACGAGATCACCAGTTTTATACAGACGGGCACCGGGTTGTTGTCCGAATGGATCGGGGCGATAGGAATCGGCCGTTAGGGCGGGGCGCTTCAGGTAGCCGCGTGCCAAGCCCTCTCCGCCAATATACAGTTCACTCGGCAATTGACTTGCTTGAGGCGAGAAATGACGATTGAGAACATATAGCTGTGTATTCAGGATGGGATGGCCGATTGGCTCGACTGAATTGTCAGTTTGCGCGCTAGTAAGCACGCGCCTGACGGCGGACCAGATGGTGGTTTCTGTCGGACCGTACAAATTCCAAAGACTGACCCCTGCCCGTGTCAACGAGGCAGATAAGTCAACGGGTAGGGCTTCTCCACCGCAAAAGGCAGCGAATTTCGGCGCGGGTTTCCAGCCCGTCTCAAGCATCACTCGCCAAGTGACAGGCGTGGCTTGCATCGTGGTGATGCCGTATTGTGCGATTGCTTTTTGAAGTGCACGGCCGTCAACCGAGGTGTCACGCGAGGCAATCACCACTCGCCCACCGGCGATGAGAGGCAAGAATATCTCTAGACCAGCGATATCAAATGAAATTGTCGTGACGGCAAGCAAGGTATCGACTTGTGCAAAGCCTGGCTCACTTTGCATTGAATGTAAAAAGTTATACAGCGCACGATGAGTGACTTGAACACCTTTTGGTCTTCCAGTCGAGCCCGAAGTAAATATTACGTAGGCGGTGTTCAGCGGAGAAATCGCGGGCGCTGAAAGCTCGCGGTCAGAGGATATCTTGCTGGCTTGGGCGATCAGCGCATCTAAAAACTGGATGGGTACAGACGTTTGATTCAGCTTTTTCGCTAGACCAGCTTCAGTCAAAATCAGCTTTGGAGTCGCATCCTCTAAGATCCAGGCGATACGATCAGCCGGGAAATTAGGGTCGATCGGACTATACGCGGCTCCGGCCTTCATGATGGCGAGCATCGCAACAATCATTTGCGCCGAACGATCAACATACAGTGCAACCAGATCTTCTGTTGTGACGCCAGACAGGCGTAAAAGCTGGGCTAAGCGAGTCGAACGCGCCTCTAACTCGCCATAGCTAATTGAGTCATGAGCAAAGGTAATTGCAATACGATCCGGGGCGTCGTTCGCGCGATCTGCGATCAACGTCAGTACATTTGTTTCTGGCCGTAGCTCATAGGCTGTCGCTTGTTGCTGTGCAAACAGCTCACGTTTCTCCTGAGCATTCAGAATTGAAATCTCTCGGATCGAACTCTTTGGGTGTGCAATCATTTGTTCAAGAATGCTTGCATACCGCGTTGCGAACTGAGCAATACGTTCGCCTACAAACAAGTCTTCACTGAAATTCCAATAGGCGGTGAGTCGTTGACCTTCTTCCTCGAGACTTAAACTCAGATCAAATTTTGCAGAATTGTTCTCTTGTACGACAGGTTCTATTTGTAGATTGGCAAAAGAGTTGATTTGTTGTGTCGAGGTTTGTAAGTCAAAGGCCACTTGATACAGTGGTGCATGATTCAGACTTCTCGTTGGATTTAAGACCTCAACAATTTTTTCAAACGGAATTTCTTGATGATTAAAGTCATTCACACAAGCGCTTCTGACTCGATTCAAAAATTCTTC
>CAMCII010000191.1 GCA_945874505.1 Bordetella parapertussis
GGCCAATACCGGCGGCCGCGTCGATGACCGTACGGGGCGCGAACAGATCTTGTACGAAGTGCATGACCCCGCGCGCTACCTCACCCCCGATGTGGTGGCCGACATCAGCCAGGCTACCGTCACGCGAGAGGGTATAGATCGGATCCTGATACAAGGCGTGACCGGGCACCAGCGACCCGACGAACTCAAAGTGAATGTCTGCTATGACAATGGCTACTTCGCAGAGGCAGAAATCTCTTACGCAGGCTTTCAGGCTAAAGAGCGTGCGGCGCTGGCGGGCGAAACTATTCGCAAACGCATCGGGCATTTGCTGCCATTGCGTGTCGATTTAATTGGCGCCTTGAGTATTTTTGGTGACGATGCCGGTGAACTGATGGCGCAAGGCTATGCGGGTGCGTCGCGCGATGTGCGCTTGCGCGTCGCGGGTGTACATCTACAAAAAGAGATCGCTGAAAAAATTCTTCGTGAGGTGACTGCTCTGTATTGCTGCGGCCCTGCGGGTGGTGGCGGCGTTCGAACCTCTTTGCGACCGCGCTTAGACACCCTCTCATGCACCATCCCTCGCGAGGCGGTGCCCTCTGGCTTTAGTTTTGTGCAGGAGCAACGCGCATGAATACCAACAACTCTTCGAACACCATAGAATTGCCCCTGTATCAATTGGCCCATGGGCGCGCAGGCGACAAAGGCAACACCTCTAATATCAGCGTCATCGCCTGGGATGCTGAATGCTTTGCCCTGCTTGTCGAACAACTGACCGAGGCTCGGGTCGCCCAGTGGTTTGGCTATCGCCACCCAACCAAGGTCACACGCCATGTATTGCCCAAACTCGAAGCGATGAATTTTGTACTTGAAGGTGTGCTGGATGGCGGGGTCAATGACGCACTGAATCTCGACACACACGGCAAAGGGCTGTCTTTTTGGATGTTGGATTTGCCGATCACTGTACCCACTGCGTTGGCGGCGAAGCTTGAAGTCAAAGAGTACAGCTGATGCTTTCAAATACACTCAAATCAGTATCAGTCAATGTGCCTGACTCTGTTGGCGACCCGTTTAAAGCCAGTACGAGTGAAGGCGTCGATAACCATGACCATGCAAACACCAGCGTTAAGCTTTCTGAACATACAAAAGCAAAGGTGAAAGCCAGTGCTGGTGTTGCGTTAAGCAATCGAGTCAGCCCCAAAAAACTCTTGCTCAGCAAGTGGACTGCGGTTCACCCTGAGCGGAAAGAAAAACATTTTTTGGTGACCAAGGTGTTTGAACCTGAAATCGAGGGTCAGGCTATTGTTGAGATTGAACTTGAAGCGGCCATGACAGGTCGCAAATTTTGTATGCCTTGGCGTGACTTAAAAAATCGCGAACATTGGCGGCAAGGCTGGCTGTAGGCGTTTATCTGGGCGCCCGCCAAGAGGGCTCGTTCAGCGCGACACCCGCTGGCCGGCTGTGCGTTTAAACAGCAGCCGTAACGCAAGGCTTACCGCATACAACACGACCATAGTGCCTATCAAATCACCCAAAAACATGGGGACTAAGCCCTCGATCGGGCTCGTCATACGACCCGACAAATAAAAGTAAATATTGTGAGGTACTGCATTGAGAACGGCCCCTAGGGTCGCGAAAACTAGCAATTGCTTGGCCGTCAAGCCCGCTAAGGTGAAGGGTAATCTGAGCAAACGGGTACAACACCAAAACGCCACCAGCGGCCCCGCCGAAGATAAAAAGGCCAACACGATGCCGTCATTCAGACTAATGGTGGGATCGGCTTGATTCGTGAACAAGGCACCAGCAAACAACCCCACTGCCCCTACCCAGTCGAAAGCCATAATGGCAAGCATCCGAATTGCCGCCGGCAAAAAAATCCAACTGATAAAAACCGTTACATCAATTGAGGAAAAGGCCCAGCGATTTAAGCGAAACAATAAGACCCACAGCAGCGCAACTGCGATTGCCGAGGCAGCCATCACCAAGACATGAGTTTGCTTTTGGGCCGCGGCGTCGGTATTAGCGTCGTCACGAGGATCAAGTACCATCGCTGGTTAAACCGCGTGTTGGGCTTTGTCTAGGGCCTGACCAAGCGTCGTGAAATATTGCTTGGCAAGCGCTGTCGGCACAACGTATTTCACGCGGCTATCTGATTGATCGGTGTCGAGCTCGATCATTCCCTTTTTACGCAGGGTTTTGAGCCGCCGATGCGCGGTGGTTGCTGAAATCTCGTGGGTTAGGCTCATCGCCTCAAGAACACTAATCTTTTTTTCAAGATGCCAAACCCCAGCCAACACTGTCAGCAAACGCTCTTCCACCGGATCCATAGCCGGAAAAGTCGGGATTTCTCGGATTGCCTGCACTAAGTTCAAAAAACGAAGATAGGTGGCGGAGTATTTAGATTGATTGACCATAACTGTAATATTAAGGTCTTATTCAGATAATTGCTATGTGAAAATATGGCAGATCGAATGTCGTTTAACATTTATATAAAAATAGCGATTGCAATCGCTGACCGCTTATCAAAGCACTCTCGGAGACTCGTCATGAAAATTCGCATACTGCTGAACCCCTTTTTTGCACGTCACCTGCCCCGTCGAGCTCTCATCGTCGGCGCAGCCGGCGTATTGAGCCTTGGCCTTGGTTTAGGCAGTCAAAACCTCTATGCTCAGCCCTATCCCAACAAACCGATTAAATTGATCATCCCCTTTAACCCGGGCGGCGCCTTGGATATCGTCGGTCGTTTACTCGCCGGAGAGCTTTCAAAACAACTCAGCCAAAATGTAATTGTTGAAAACAAAGCAGGCGCTGGTGGCAATATTGCCGCGTCGTTCGTTGCCAAGTCAGATGCAGATGGTTATACCCTCTTGATGGGCTCAACGGGTAACTCAGTGAATAAGTCCTTGTATGGCAACCTGAACTATGACCCCGACACCGATCTGACTCCGGTTGCCATCGTCGGTCAAATCCCCAATGTTCTGCTTGCACACAAATCCGTCGCGGCGACAACGATCAACGAATTAATCGCCTTGTCAAAAATAAACTCTGCGGGTTTGAACTTTGCCTCAGGCGGCTCAGGAACATCTGAACATTTAGCGGCTGCCTTGTTTAATCTGAAAGCCGGCACGTCGATTGCACATATCCCCTACAAAGGCGGGGCGCCAGCCGCCACCGATCTCATGAGCGGTCAAGTGCAACTGATGTTCACCAATCAGATCACTGCAATTTCGGCCTTACAAAGCGGCAACGTCAAGGTACTGGGTACTGCAAGCACCTCGCGCAACAAAACCTTGCCCGATGTGCCAACGTTTGCCGAACAAGGCATGAGCGACTTTTTAGTGGCCGTGTGGTGGGGTGTCTTTGGCCCAGGCAACCTGCCGCCCGAGCTCGTCAATCGTTTAAACCAAGCGATCAACGCCTCGGTCAAAATGCCTGAGATGACGGCAAAACTTGAGAGCATGGGTGCCACACCCCTGTCACTCAGCGCGCCAGAATTCAAAGCCTTCTTTACCAAAGAATCTGCCCGCTGGTCAGAGGTCGTGAAGTCAGCAAAGATTAAAGTTGAATAGGGTCGTGCGGTTATGATGACTCATGACGACTCAACTCTCTGAATTAAGCGGCCCGCTGCATATCGATTATCTTGCAACCTCGCTAGGTGGCAAGATCGCCATGACGCATTGCCCCGGTCGCAATACCGTTGACGCACGCGGCCGTCAGTGGCAACGACAACTGAGCGATGACTTGGCCGCCATACACTCTGCAAACATTAGCACTGTGGTGTCATTGATCAGCTTATCTGAAATGAAAAAGCTCGGCGTACCTGACCTTCCTACCCAAGTTGTGCAACACCAGTTGCAATGGCTGCAGCTGGTCATTGAAGACTTTGGCACACCCGATCTGAATGCCCTTGAAAGTTGGCAGCAGATTAAAGAGAGTATCCTTGCCGCATTAGCGAGACGCGAAACCGTACTGCTGCACTGCGCTGCAGGACTCGGCCGCACAGGCATGATGGCAGCTTGCCTGCTAGTTGCCTGCGGTCAAACACCCGCGTCTGCGATTGCGCAAGTCCGTGCCGCTCGACCGGGTACCATCGAAACTGAGGCGCAAGCAGCATTTGTTCAAGACGTGCGCCAAGGCTGAAATTTACGAAGCACTTTTTGAGCAATCAAGTGATGTGCCAACCGCACAGCAAGGCAGACATATACCAGCAACATCGCCATCGCTGCGGCTGAGGCGACTCGGCCGGTTTCGTCGATATGGATCACAGCAATCGACGCGAGCTTGGTATCAGACGAATACAAAAAAATCACTGCCGAGAGTGTCGTCATGGCGCATAAAAAAATGTAGAGCCAAACATCTAACAGCGCTGCCAAACATACCGGTAAAGTGACTTGCGTCAGCATACGTGTGACCGAGGTATTAAGAGACAAGCCCACTGATTCGATTTCACGATCAAGCCCTTTCAAAGCGGTCAGGCACGTTAGGTGCGGCACGCTGTATAAGTGCGTGACCGTACTGATCACCAAAATCGTCATCCCACCGTACAACCAACCCGCAGGGTTACCGGGCGTATTGATAAAAATAAGATACGCCAACCCCAGCACCAAGCCTGGGATCGCCATTGGCAACAACATAAACAGCTGCAACACTTTTCGAAGCCCAATATCGCGTCGCGCTTTTTCAACAACATAAGCACCGATAAAAATAATCAGCGTGCCAAAACTCGCTGCAAGCGTGGCCATCCAAATCGAATTCGAGAAATTCATCCAACCCACGCCTTCGATTTCAAACTCGTAGTGGGCCAAGGTCAGACTAAGGTTGTAAGGCCAGAATTTCACCAGAGAGGCAAACTGCGCCATCCCCAACACGCTTGCAATGAAAACCGTGACGGCGGTACACCAACCCAGAAACACACCATCGCGCCAGCCTAAAGGTTTAGGCGTATAGGGCAACGAACGCCCTGTAAACTGCGCCACCTGTTTGCTCGCCACTCGTCGCTCTAAGACAAACACCAGAACCGCTGGGATGAGCAACATCACCGAAATCACTGCACCCATCTCAAAGTTTTGCTGCCCCACGACTTCTTTGTAAATATCGGTCGCCAACACACGAAAATCCCCACCAATCACCTTGGCGATACCGAAATCGGTAAAGACACTTACCGTCACGACTAAAAAAGCTGTCGTTACCCCATACCGACACGAGGGCCAGGTCACATGCAAAAAGGTGCGCCAGGCACTGGTTTTTAATACGGCCGCTGCGTGATACAGACGTTGATCAACATGCTGCAGTGCCGTCAGCATAATGAGCACCGCGAACGGAAACGTCCAGATCACTGAGGCGCCAACAATACCAATCGGACCGTACAAAGGATGACCAAACAGCCACTCACGCAGCAACCCTTGATTACCGAAGAGATACACCAGAGCAATCGCCTTAAGCACGCCTGGAATTAACAAGGGGATGAGTGCAACACCACGAAAGAAGGACTTGAACGGCATGCACGTGCGCAACAAACCATAGGCATAAGCAAAAGCCATGGGCACCACAATCGTTGCCGTCACCAGAGATACCAACAGGCTGTTCAAAAATGAATCAAACAGTGCAGAGGTGCCGAAGTAGGTCAGATAGTTTTGCAGACCAACATACGCACCATCTGCATTGTTTAGGCTACGCAAAAACAAAGCGCCGACTGGCAAAACGATCGTACAGAGCGCTGCGACGCAATACGCCACGCACACCCATCGTACCAACCAGTCGCTGCGCTCCATAATCTGAGGCTTACTGCGTGCAAACAGAGATACACTCAGCCCTTTGAGCGATTGAGTGTTCATTCTGTAAATAAGCGGATGTCGTTTGGAGCAATCGTCACGCTCAGCTCTTGCGAGACTGCATGCCGAACCGGATCAAAGTCCCACTTAGAAATATCAACTTTTAACTTGAGTCCGCTGAGATTTACCACATGCGCACGTACCACAGCGCCCAAATGCTCAACCTTGACAATTGTCGCCTTCAGCAAATTGGTGGGGGCTTGTTCTGGCATACTGATTCGCGCCACGTTTACGTCAGCCGAGGGCGTGCTCGCTCTCTTCGTCTGTCCGCTCTCTGCCTTTGCCTCGACAGCACGTGTGCCAGGCGTAATGGGCGCGACCACTGCAATATCTTCAGGGCGCAGCAAGAGCTGCACCTTCGTGCCGACAGGATGATCTTGAGTCTTGCAACGCAGCGCAAACTGATCGCAAGCCACTTCATCTTGCGCACGCACAACACCAGAAAGCAAGTTGCTCACACCCATAAAATCTGCAACAAATGGCGTAGCGGGTTCGTTATAAATTTGCCAAGGCGTGCCGATCTGCTCAATACGCCCTGCGTTCATCAAGACGATCCGATCGGCTAGAGTCTGAGCCTCTTCTTGGTCATGCGTCACCATCACTGTCGTGATTTTGAGTCGTTGCTGCAGATCTCGGATTTCGCCACGCAGGCGAGCACGCACTTGCGCATCGAGCGCGGACAGGGGCTCGTCTAGCAACAGCAAAGACGGCGATACAGCCAAAGCACGGGCTAAGGCGACGCGTTGCTGCTGCCCGCCTGATAGTTGACTTGGATACTTACTCTCGTGGCCCTCGAGTGACAACAAGCTCACTAAGCCACCAACCGCTTCACGTATCCTGTCTTTTGCCCATTTCAAATTCACCAAACCAAAAGCAATATTGTCATAGACGCTCAGGTTGGGAAACAACGCATAAGACTGAAACACGATACCAACGTCTCGCTGCGAGGGTGGCGCAGCAGTGATCGTTTGACCATTTTTATAAATCTCGCCCGAGCTAGGTGACTCTAGCCCGGCGAGGCACAACAACAACGTCGTCTTACCGCAACCCGAAGGGCCTAAAAAACAAACAAATTCGCCCTCTTCAATCTCAAACGAGACATCTTTTAAAATCGCGGTTGAACCAAAACTCTTGCTTAAGTTGGCAACGACAAGCTTGCGGGTGCCACTCACGCTATTTCTTTGCCTCGGTTTTGCCGTCATAGCGTTTGCGCCATTCAGCCAAAATCGCTGGCTGGTTTTCTGAGGCCCAAGCAAAGTCATTTTTGATCATACGACTCGCCAATTCAGGCGGCAAGTTCTGTGCCTTAGGCGTTTTGACCGGATAAGCCACCACTTCGGCACGCGCTGCATAGGCATCCATCGCCGACTCTGAAACAGACCAGTTCACAAAGGTCTGCGCGTCTTTTAGATTTTTTGTGGTCTTCATGATGGCCACGCCTTGCATTTCCCAGCCGAT
>CAMCII010000192.1 GCA_945874505.1 Bordetella parapertussis
AACAAGGCCAATGCCATTGGCCTTGTGATGGTACCCAGTCAGATGATGGTTGACGCAAACTAAAGCTCGATACGCACCCGTAGCGATTCGGGCTCATTGGCCCGCGCAAGCCAGGCGTCGCGTCCAAGGCCTGCCCAGCTCGGCTGCCCCAAAATGACCGGCTGTGCCGTGCCCTGCTTAAGATAGATATCCACCGCCACATTGAGTGGGTCAATCAAGTAGTGCTGCACCAAAAACTTTAAACGACTGTGTTCATAGCCACCGGGTAGCAATTGCTGCAATAAGACGTCGTCGACCTCGCGCATCACGATTGTCAAATTACTGCTTCGGCAAGCAAATTCAAGGCCGATGTGGGTATCGACGCCTAAGGTGGTGGACTGTTGCCCTAAATGCAACTGCTGATCGTGCGGCAACTTTAAGACCCGAACATCCTGCTCGACGAGCTCAATGCTTGTGTCAGGGTAGCTAGCAGACAAAATGGTCTGTAAGGCAAGCGCCGAACGCGGTGACTGCGAGTAGAGCGCGGCGAAGCGCAACAACGATTCAAAGCCGGGTTGATCTTTATACTTCTCAGGTCGGTTGATACCCACAAAAGAATAAAAAATTTCAAGTAACCGACTGTCGTCAAACTCGACAATACGAAAGTGCGACTTGGACTTAAGCCAAGCTCTAAAAAACAAGGGGTAGATCGTTTGACTGACAATGTCTAAAAAGTCGCGTGTCGCAGT
The DNA here is from genome assembly GCA_945874505.1 of Bordetella parapertussis. Classification (GTDB taxonomy): domain Bacteria; phylum Pseudomonadota; class Gammaproteobacteria; order Burkholderiales; family Burkholderiaceae_B; genus Zwartia; species Zwartia parapertussis_J. Next base: position 729 of record CAMCII010000192.1, read on the forward strand.
TAAACCTTGCTGCTGCTCCTCAAGCAAATCTTCAGAATAAAAGGTGGGTATGGGCGAAGACACCCCATACAGCCCTAAAAAATTAACGGTTAATTGATAGCCACCCTCAGCGCGCTCGGTGATCTCGTTGATATCTCGGTCAGGAAACCCCAAGCTAACATTTGGGCGCGACTTAACCTCACCTGCCGGTTGATCTTGGCTTAATCCAATGTGTCGTAAAAGGCGATTGGCTTGAAAAAAAGAAAATCTGTCTCCTTCTTTCAGTAAACGCGCTTTTAAAGCAATAGTTTCAGACCCTGCCGTAGTGGCCATTTGAATAGGCTTCCAGTAGTTTTATCCTCTAACTCAAAACGAGTATAGGCATTAATCCCAGCATAACTTGCCAAGAACTTATCCAACACGCAACCCCACAAATAGAGCGAGCCTCGACTACCCCAATTACTTTCTTGACAGAGCAAGCGAACATGTTGCCCCTGAGTGTTCATCCCTCGGTACAACCTATTTTCGGGTCGCACCGATAACTCAAGAATCCCGTCTATTTGCCTTTCGTTGATAGTCTTTGCAGAATGATCATGCGTACGCAACGAGTTATACAGTCGCAACAACGCACGAAGATTTTCGGCATCTTTAAGCGACAATACATTCAGTACTGTGTGACTAATCACATCCCACAAAAGCTTTTCGCCATAGGGCGGGTCGACCGCACCGGTAATAGGCGTGATGTTCTTAAACGAAAAGCGCTCTGGCGAGCTATTGGTTGGGCGATTCACATCACCAAGCTTGAGCTTCTCGGGTAGTGCGCGATTAGTACAGGTCAACTTGATCGACAGTGTTTCGTTGCCAAGCTCAGTGCCAGGTGGGTACACCACGGCAATATGCGTATCGAGGCGGTCAGCGATGGTCGAGGGCCTGAGCGAACTCCGAAAGCTTGACTGCGCAGTGTTTTTGCTAAAAGTCAGAGAAGAAAATGGCTGGTATTGCTTGTGTTGAGACTGCCCTTGACGCATGCCAATGACAGAATCGATTGAGTAAATCTGATAGTGTGCTTTTTGACGACCGTCGGGGGTAACGACATACTCAGTCGTCTCGTGCGTCAGGTTAATCGGTTCAGCCTGTTGATTAAACAAGTTCACCGCAGGCACGACATTGAGTTGAAAACTGCTTAGCGAAACGTTGGGAGTCACGCCGAGATTTTTTTCTAGCTCGATCTCGATATAAAGTCGGTTACCTCTTAACCCGCCAAGACTCTTATCAAGGTTCTGAAACTCGACAAACAAATATTTTTGTGGAAAAAACAAAAGCTCTTGCAGCAGACAAAACCCGGGAAAAGCATTGTCGGGGTACGGAATCAGAGGCTCGTCAAATCCCGGAAACGCTAGAGCCGAGGACAACAAGACAGCTTGGCCACCTTCATCTAACAATCGAATCGCCCTGACATGCTGGCGCAACAACATGAACAGATTGGCTGCCGTCTCATGTTCGTCGGCTAAAAATAGACGCAAATTTCCAGGTAGCCCACCTGCTTTACCTAACTCAGACCCACTAAAACTTAAACGAATGGTGTTGACGCCATCTGAGGTTTGGGTAAATCCTACATCGTCGAGCGCAAGAGGGTGCACTTGTAAAGAGGCAGTTGTTCTAAATACACAAGAAACGTCATCAATCGGGGTTGACGCAATCTCTGTGCCGGCGGCGATCGTCGCGATCTCAGAAAGCTTTGCTTTCGGGACAAAGGCCATCATAGTGGCTGCGGGCAAGGGTCTGAGTAACTGCGGAACTAAAATGCCCGCTAACTCTTGAGCGATCTCAGGAAATTCATCGTCGAGCTTTTGCAGCGTCAAGCCGTTCAGGTAGGCCACCCCTTGCAACAGGATTTCGATATCCGGATCGGTTGAGGTCGCACCAAGCATCGGAGCGATTGCTGGATTGGCCCGTGCAAACTCAAGGGAATGCTTACGCAATCTACTTAATTCAGTGTTGTAGTACTTATTTAGCATATTGGCGCAACAATGATTTATTAAAAGATAGTAACCGACCCAAGGCGATTTACGCTACATTAGAGACTCTCGATTGACTAAATCTTAGCGTGGAAACCCTACTATGATCGCAAATCTTTTACGAGGCGTGCCCCTCCTGTTAGCCCTGCTTGGTGCAACGCTCGCTCCAGCAACCTTCGCACAATCCTGGCCGAACAAGGCTGTCACGTTTGTTTCACCGTTTCCTCCAGGCGGCTCGGTAGATCCGATTGCGCGCTTGATTGCCGCCAAATTGACTGACGCATTGGGTCAGCAGTTTATCGTCGAAAATCGCGTCGGCGCCTCGGGTTCAATCGGCACTGGCTATGTAGCGAAGTCTGCCCCTGATGGCTACACCTTTGTCTTTGTCTTTGACACCCATGCGGTCAACCCGTCTTTATTGCCGAAGATGAGCTTCGACACTCTGAAAGATTTAGCACCGGTCATGCTGATTGGCACTGCGCCAATGGCCCTGGCAACAGCGCCGGGCAAACCTTACAAAACCTTTGCTGATTTTGTGGCGGCAGCCAAAGCTAAGCCCGACTCCGTGAGCTACGGCTCAATCGGCAGTGGCAGCCTTGGTCACTTAACCATGATGCTGGTGCAAGATGCTGGCAAGTTTAAAGTCGTGCATATCCCATACAAAGGTGGCGGCCCGATGGTCACTGACGTTTTAGGCGGTCAAATCGATTCGGGCATCGGCTCGGTCGCTGTCATGAGCGCGCACATCAAAAGCGGCAAAATGCGTCCACTTGCCGTGACGGGTGAAGCACGCTCACCTGTGATGCCTGATGTACCGACCCTCGCAGAACAAGGCTATAAGGGCTTTTCAGCACTTGCCTGGTGGGGTATTTTCGCACCCGCTGGTACGCCACAACCCATTATTGATAAGCTCAATGCAGAGATTGCAAAAGTTTTGCGTTCACCAGACACGAACAAGCAGCTCACCGAAACGATGGGCATGGATATCAAGGCTAGCAGCCCAGCAGATCTGCAAAAATGGACAGAATCAGAGCTACAGCGTTGGGCGAAAGTGATTAAAGACAACAACATTAGGGCCGACTGAGTCACTGCCGTTAACCACCCGAACTGGTCTACAAAACCCTTGAACGTTGGGGGCTGACCAAGGGTTTTGAAAGGCTGTTGAGCATGTAATCTAGGCCGCTCGCTGACGATCAAGGTCACCGAGCGGCCTAAGTCATTGTCTTGACCAAATCCTGGGTTGCTGCAACCAAACGAGCGCTCTGCTCACGATGACTCCAAACACGCAGTCTGGCACACAAATTGCTTAAAGACTAAGCAGCTCCGCCATCTTTGTCGAGTCTTGTGATAGCCTTACCTATATGAACAAAAGAAGATTTCAATGACCTGGTCGATCTTAGCTCGTGACGAATCGGGGTACTTTGGCATGGCGATCGCGAGTCGGTTTTTTGCGGTAGGCTCCCTTTGCGTGCACAGCCGACGCGGTGTTGGTGCACTCTCCAGTCAGGCGCTGCTGAATCCGCTGTATGGTCCGGCGGGCTTAGATTTCTTGGCGCAACATTATTCTCCCGAGCAAACCATCGAACAACTGATTCAACACGATCAAGGTCGTGATCAGCGCCAATTACACATCCTACCGTTCAAGGGCTTGCCCGCCGCACACACGGGTTCAGCCTGTGTCGATTGGTGCGGCCACCTGGTTGAAGACAGCTTAAGCATCGCGGGCAATATGCTTGCCGGGCCAAAGGTTCTTGCACACACCGCACAGGCCTTCAAAGATACGCGCGGCAGGCCGATGGGCGAACGCCTGCTTGCAGCACTCGACGCGGGTCAGGATGCCGGCGGTGATAAGCGTGGCAAACAAGCCGCCGCGCTCAAAATTCATAGGGATGAAGATTACTTGCAACTAGATTTACGTGTTGATGATCACGAAGAGCCTTTGGTTGAACTCAGGCGTCTTTACAACAAAAGCCTTGAGCGCTTTCAACCTTTTCTTGAATGCTTACCAAGTCGCCATCGACCCTCTGGTATCACTGAGCGCACTGAGATCGACGCGCACATTGAGCAGTATCTTGCTCGCCACAAGGGTACCTAGGTGACTGCGCTACTTGAGGTCTCGAATTTAAAGACAAGCTTTCTCACCGATGATGGTGAGGTGACAGTCGTCAATGGCATCAGCTTTAACGTGCAAGCCTCGCGCACACTCGCCATCGTAGGCGAATCAGGCTGCGGCAAAAGCGTCACCGCGTTATCAATCATGGGGCTATTAGCCAAGCCTGCCGGGCGCATTGCCCAAGGGTCGATTTGCTTTGAAGGGCAAGAACTCGTCGGTGCGTCTGAGCGAGTGCTGCAAGATTTGCGCGGCAACGGCATGTCGATGATTTTTCAAGAGCCCATGACCTCGCTCAATCCCAGCTATACGGTGGGCGAGCAGATTATCGAAGGCCTGATTAAGCACCGCAAACTGAGCCGAACACAAGCGCGCGAAAAGGCCATCGACATTTTGCGGAAGGTTCGCATCCCTTCACCCGAACAACGCCTTGATGAGTTTCCACACAAACTGAGCGGTGGCATGCGCCAGCGTGTCATGATCGCAATGGCACTTGTGTGCGAGCCTCGCGTACTCATCGCAGATGAACCCACCACTGCGTTGGATGTCACCATTCAAGCACAAATCCTTGAGCTCATGCGGGCGCTGCAACAGGATACTGGCACAGCCATTGTTTTAATCACCCACGATTTAGGCGTGGTCGCCGAGGTTGCCGACGAAGTCCTTGTCATGTATGCCGGCCGCGTGGTCGAACGCGCACCGGTGCACGCCCTATTTGATATGCCGCAACATCCATACACCGTTGGCTTGCTTGGCGCGATTCCGCGCCTCGACCTAGAGCAAACGCGCTTGGTGTCGATTGAGGGCCAAGTTCCGAGCCCAGCACAACCACTTTCAGGCTGCAGCTTTGCCCCACGCTGCCCATTTGTGCAACCCGCATGCGAAAGGCAGGTGCCTGCACTACGCGAGGTGGGTGACGCGCATTTTTCGGCATGTTTACGCGCACCGCTTGAGGCTGACCAACTTTTGATAGGTACAGAGGTTGAGGCAAACTTATGACAGCCTCAACACCTCTTTTGCAAGTCAACGGTTTAGAAAAACATTTTCCGGTACGACGCGGATTTTTTGGTCGTATTCAGGATTATGTTCGCGCGGTCGATGGCGTTGATCTCACGTTAAACCATGGTGAGATCCTTGGCCTTGTCGGCGAGTCGGGGTGCGGCAAATCAACTCTTGGTCGCTTACTGTTGCGTCTGCTTGAGCCAACCGGCGGCAGTGTGCACTTCGATCAGCAAGATCTGCGCGCCTTAAGCACAAAGTCGTTACGCGCTGAGCGGCGCAAGATGCAATTGATTTTTCAAGATCCATATTCGTCGTTAAACCCGCGTATGACGATTGGCCAAATGCTGACCGAGCCGCTTAAGGTGCACGGCTTACACGCGGGCAATGAAGCCACCCGCGTCGCTGAATTACTGCGTACCGTCGGCTTAAGACCCGAACACGCGCAGCGTTACGCCCACGAATTTTCGGGTGGACAACGTCAGCGCGTTGGGATCGCTCGCGCCCTCGCTGTTGAACCCAAGCTGATCGTCTGCGACGAGGCGGTCTCAGCGCTTGATGTCTCGGTGCAAGCGCAAGTGATTAACCTGTTGCAAGACTTGCAACAACAGTTCGGCTTATCGTATTTATTCATCGCGCACGATTTAGCCGTTGTGAAGCATATCGCGACCCGCGTGGCCGTCATGTATTTAGGGCGCATCGTCGAGATCGGTGATAAAAAGCGTTTATTCGCTGCGCCCGAACATCCTTATACGCACGCCCTGATGCAAGCCATCCCGTTGCCTGATCCAACCGTCACCCGGCAAGGCGTGCTATTAACGGGTGATGTACCCAGCCCACTCAACCCCCCTACAGGCTGTCACTTGCACACGCGTTGCCTCTACGCGCAAGACAAGTGTAGTCAGGTGACGCCAGTATTGACTGGCACGCGCGAACACGCAGTCGCTTGTCATTTTCCCTTAAGCACCAAGACTGCGTCTGAGCAGTCGCAGCCTGTGTTAATACCTTCACGCATGCGTCTTCAGCGCTTGCAATCTGCTTTTCAGACAAAAGCCAAAACCTTATCGAGTGAACACTCAATGAATCGCCATGACACCACAAGCCCGTAAAGCCGAATTGAATCCATTATGATCGAAGGATGAATCGTGCAACTCAGGCCTTACACGCTACATAAATTTATTTGCGTCATTCCGTTGCTCATCACACACTACATTTTTGACAGGAACCCTCATGACACTTAACTACCGAACCCTGCTTGCAACCGCGCTGATCGCCTGCCTACCACTTGTATCGGGGGCACAAACCTTGCGTATTGGTCTCGCAGAAGACCCTGACCTGCTTGACCCAACGCTGGCACGCTCGTTTGTCGGGCGTCTAGTATTTATGTCGTTATGCGACAAGCTTTTTGACATCGATGAAAAACTTAACATCG
>CAMCII010000193.1 GCA_945874505.1 Bordetella parapertussis
ATCTGTTCGTTCAAACCCTGCCTTATGACGCCCGCTTCGGTCCCATCGGCGTCAGCACAGCCACCTTTAACCAAGATAAAAAGAGCCCCAAGCTCACCTATCTGCTCTGGCTACTGCAAGACAAAGCCGATCGGCCTGAGTTCAAAGGCTTACTCGAACTCAGCTTTGAAGGCACCAACAAAGACGGTCGAAACGAAACCGTCACGCTTGCACGGACTCCAGTCACGTTTGGGCACTATCTGAGTGTCACTGGGCAAGCCGATCTACCAGCTGGCTTTATTGCACGCCGCGCCAACGCGAGGCTCTTCGATCTTGACGGTAAGCGCCAAATCACGTGGCGAGTATTTTCGGTCGTCATTAAGTAGCGACCCGCTTCACCGCGCACGGACTCGACGCGGTGTTGCCTCACACGCCAAAGGCTATGACATCCGGCAAACCTCAACCGGCGCTAGCTCGCAATGGCGACTCGCTGCCCGTCTATACTGCGAGCACTTTTCTTAGGGTGCTGAATTGCCTTTATTCTCCTCTGCCGCAGCCAGCCTTCGTGCGTCAACCCTGACTCAGCGTCTGGTGGCGCTTTTGGCGCTTGGTCTCTTAGTACATTTAGTGTTTGGCAGCTTGCTTACACTCTCGGTCGACGAGGCGCATTACGCTTTATATGCTGACAAGCTGGCCCTCAGCTACTTTGATCACCCGCCTTTAGTCGGCTGGTTGCAATGGCCCCTCGTTGCGCTCGGTGTACCCGATGGCGTACTGCGCCTGGTTCCGCAATTACTTTGGCTTGCAGCCTGTCTGATTGCTCGCGGCCTCACCCTCCAGTTGCCTCTAGTGGTACCTGCTTGGCAAACAGATCCGCAAGGCACAGAGGTAGCAGGGCTCTGGGCCGTGGCGCTAGTGCTGCTTGCCCCGTTGCTACATGTTCTGGGTGTCGGTCTGCTACCTGACACCCTACTGATGGTGCTCTCGCTGTTACTGATGCGGGTCGCACTTAAGCTAAGCACAACTCCGCTAACAGCGCACACCACCCAAACACGACTGCGCCTATGGCTCAGCGCCGGCGTCTTGCTCGGGCTGGCGGGCTTGTCAAAATACACAGCTATCCTGCCAGCGGCTGCACTCATTCTGACACTGAGCAGCACTCAAGGCTTGCGCTGGTTGCTCAGCCCCGGCCCCTGGTTAGCACTAGTGATTGCCTGCTGCCTGATTTCCCCGGTCTTTTACTGGAACGCCCAGCATGAATGGGTGTCATTTGCGTATCAACTCAATCACGGTAGCGGCGGCCAATGGCGAGCCCGTCGGCTACTTGCCTTTGTTGGCTTACAACTCGTTGCCTATGGCCCTCTGTTATTTTTAGGCGGGTACTTGGCGCTGCGACAATTGGCAGGCAGTCGTAACTGGCCAGCACTTGGGCTGCTGTCGTTTTTTTTACTGCCGTTTTTGGTGACCGCTGGGTTGTCTGGTGGTGGCAGTTTGCCGCACTGGACCGGGCCAGCCTGGCTGGCACTGACTCCGTTCGCCGCACATGCTTTAGCCGCGTATTGGCGCTCTGGCAAACATCAGTGGATCATCGCCTTCGTGCGCACGCAAGCCATCATCTGCCTGCTGGCCTTTGTCGCGCTGTTTTTTGTTGGGATCCCCGGGATCAGTCAGCAACACTCCTGGGGCAAAAAAAACCCGCTCGCCGACATGTGGGGCTGGGATCTTGCCGGAGCCAGAGCGCGCGAGTTGGCACGCAACTTACAAATACCGTCGATTGCGGTCAAAAACTGGACCCTCGCGAGCCGCATGGCTTGGTATGCCCGACCGCTAGACATCTTTGTGCTTGACTCGCGCTTTGACCAATTTGACTTGTGGTTTGGGCAAATTCCCACAGGACACGACAGTATTTTTGTAAACTGGTCACAAATGTCCTTTAATTTACCCACGCAAGCTGGCGGTTTTGAGTCTTGCACGCGGGTTGAACAACTGAATATCGAGCGGCTGGGTAGGGTAGTTTCAGACTTTAGCTTTTATCACTGCCGTCACTGGGGGGGTGCGCAAGCGCCGACTCACTCAGGTAAACCGAATTGAAAAATACCTTTAAATTACTCTGGCCTTACCTGCGGGTCGTGTTGTCGCTGCTGCTTTTATGGCTTGCCGTACGAAACATCGACTGGCAAGCCTTGGTATCAACAAAGATTGAGATTCAGCCTCTGTGGTTTTTACTGGCACTGACTTTGCTTGTATCAGCCAACCTTTTGGCAGTCGTGCGTTGGGGCTGGTTATTGCGTAGCCTTGGGCTCTATCATCCGGTCTCAACCTACATCACACTTTATTTTGCCGGTGGCCTGATCAACCAAGGCTTGCCAAGCACCATTGGCGGAGATAGCTATCGCGCCGTTGAGGCGAGTCGGCTCGCTCACAGCGGCGAAACGGCCACGTCGTCACACCCCACACTGACGCAAGAGCTGCACGAGCCAATTGACCTGCAGCATGCCCCGCCGCGTCTACGTCTTGGCTTTTTAAGCGTTGCGTTTGATCGCGGTTTAGGCCTGGTCGGCAACAACATCCTTGGTGCACTTGGCTTGCTCTTGAGTGGCTCGATGATTGCACCTTGGGGGCCGACCCTTGGCGCTTGGGTATTGGGCGCGATGCTTGGCGGGGCAGTTGTAGGTTGTCTGTTGCTCAAGCTACCACGCACACGCGGTCTGATCTTAGCGCTGCTGACTAAACTGGGGATGAGCCACGCAATCAAGGGTGTAGATACCGCTTTTGGCTGGCCACAAGTGGCGGTGCAACTCACGATTTCTGTCATGACCCATACGCTTGCACTGTGCGCGTTCTGGTTTTGCCTGCGCGCGTTTGGCATTTATGCGCCCTTCGCTGCGCTCATGGTGGGCCTACCCGCCTTGGGCCTGCTCATGATGCTACCCATTAGTATCTCTGGCTGGGGGTTGCGTGAAGCGACACTTTCGGCCGCGCTATTATTGTGGGGCGTCGATAGTGGCGTCACGGTGTTGGCCTCAGTGAGCTTTGGCATTGTCACCCTTGTCACCTACCTACCCGGTGCAGTGTCGCTTTTGCGGCGCCGTCGTGCAGACGTCTCGAACACGAACAAAACTGGGCTTACCACACCGTGACAGACTCGTACACCAAACCTTGTCATGTTTACAAACTTTAAGAGCCCCTGCTGATGAGCCTAAGCGTCGACACCATGCGCACCATCGACCATCGGGTCGGCGTGCCGCTCTGCGCGCTCGCAACCCCCTTCGTCATACTGCTTGATTGGTTCAAAACCTTGATGGCTGGGCCTGCCGGTACACCGCGCAAACTCTTGTTTGTTGAACTCTCAGAAATGGGTAGTGCAATTCTGGTGGATCCCGCCATGCGCGCTGCACAAGCGCGAGGGGCTGAAATATTTTTTCTGATTTTTAAAAGTAACAAGGCTAGCCTCACCCTGCTCAACACGGTCCCCGCTGCAAACATCTTCACCATTGATGCCTCGTCTTTGGTTAGCCTGGTCACTGACACAGTCAAGTTTTTATTTCAAGCACGTGCCAAACAGATCGATACGGTCATTGACCTTGAATTATTCTCGCGCTTTACCGCCTTGTTAACAGGTTTGTGTGGCGCGAGGCGACGGGTTGGGTATCACATCTTTCATGGTGAAGGGCTCTGGCGCGGCAACATGCTCACGCACAAAGTTCATTACAACCCTCATATACACATCGCCAAAAACTTCATGGCGTTAATTCACGCGGCGTTTTCAACCAAAGCTGAGCAACCCTTTAGCAAAGTTCATATCACTGACGCTTCGATTCAAATCGCACAAGCTGTGATCAAACCCAGTGATACGCAAGCCGTACTCGGGCGCATCGAGCGCTTGGCGCTCGATGCCAAGCGCTCTTTTTCTCTTGGGCAACAACCGCTCTTGTTGGTGAACCCCAACGCCAGCGAACTCTTGGTGCAACGCCGCTGGGCGCCCGAAAGTTTTTCGGCCTTGATCGTTGCCTTACAAAAAAAATGGCCCGACTGCTTGATTTTGATTACGGGCTCGCCGGCCGAACACGCCTACGTTGAAAACGTTCGACTGGGGGCTAACGTACCAAACGCGTTGAATTTTGCCGGTCAAGTCTCGTTTGCCGAACTGCCCGCGCTTTACACGCTGGCCGATGTGATGGTGACCAACGATTCTGGCCCTGGGCATTTTTCTTCGGTGACTGGCCTGCACACTGTCGTGCTGTTTGGCCCAGAGACGCCTGCCCTCTACGGCTCGCTAGGCAAATCAATACCGATCACAGCACAGCTTGCCTGCTCGCCCTGCGTGAGCGCCGCGAATCATCGCAAAACACCTTGCTCTGATAACGCCTGCATGCGCGCGATTAGCGTTGAGCAAGTGCTTGAAAAAATGACCGTGCAATTTGCTGCGGCTCGTGCGAATGCGTAAAACTGAATCGTCTGTTGCAGCGCCCGCGCAGGCGGTCAAGGCCAAGTTGGTCAAGCCCGCCTACTGGCTATGGTGCTTGCTGCCGTTGCTGTGTTGGGGGATCGTCGAACTTAGCACCGATCGAATCTCGCTTTTTAGACTGGTCAACACAGCCACGCAACAATTACCGAATTTTTTTTGGGTGGGCTTCAACATGCTGGGTAATGGTTGGGGAGCCTTTGCTCTGCTCTGCCCGCTCTTGATCTTGGCACCCAGAGCTTTACTCGCAACGCTGTGTGCTGGGGCGGTTGCCGGCGTGCTCTCGCGCGCACTGAAACTCAGCCTACAGTTTCCTCGACCCGCTTCAGTGCTTGACCCTGCAAGCTTTCATATTCTTGGTAATCCACTGACCTCGTTAGCGATGCCCTCGGGTCACACCCTCACTGCTTTCGCGCTAGCCACCGCGCTGTACTTTAGCGTGCCGCAAGCAAAGCGCAAGTACGCAGTCTGGCTGTTTGTGCTGGCTGCCCTCGCAGGCCTGGCACGCGTGGCGGTGGGTGCACACTGGCCCGCCGATGTGTTGGCGGGGATGTCAGTTGGTCTTTTTAGCGGCATGGTTGGCGTAAGCCTAACTCAACGCATACCAGCCCGCCTGCTCGTACCGCAAGCTTGGCCGATGCGCGTGGCCGGCTTCGGTGCTGCACTGTGTATTTACATACTGTTCACCAGCCGAATTGACTTTAATGAAACGCGTCCGTTTCAATATCTGGCAGCAACTGTGGCGGCAATCGGTTTGGTTTTGTTTCTGCGACAAACGATTCAGCCTCAAAAATAAGAGACTGCGCGTCAGAGTCAGCGCTCGCGAGCCTGACTCGCAAGCCTAAGCCGCAGGTTGCGCTCACATTTGTTCAAACACCGCAGCTGTTGAGCCAGAACGCGATTGCCCTGCCTGAAGCAGTTACCTTTGACCCGTTTCAGCCTTGTAACGCGCGAGGTTTTCAGCGTTAGGTGGATACAAGCCGGGCAAGGCATGGCCCTTCTGCACTTGCTCCATAATCCAATTTTCAAGATTTTCTTGGGCTTGTGCGCTCGCCAGCACCTCGTCAAGCAACGCAGTCGGGATCAACACCGCACCATCGTCATCGACAACCACGACATCGCCCGGAAATACGGCTACGCCGCCGCAACCGATCGGCTGCTGCCAGGCCACAAACGTTAAACCTGCCACGGACGGCGGTGCCGCCGCCCCCGAGCACCATACTGGCAAGCCGGTACCAAGCACCCCAGATAAATCACGCACCACACCATCGGTCACCAAGGCGGCGACTTTTTTCTTGGCCATCCGGGCACACAAGATGTCACCAAAAATGCCAGCGTCCGTCACGCCCATTGAGTCGACCACAGCGATGCAACCTTCTGGCATATCTTCGATCGCACCGCGTGTTGAGATCGGCGAAGACCATGACTCGGGCGTGGCAAGATCTTCGCGTGCCGGCACAAAGCGCAGAGTAAATGCACGCGCAACCAAACGCGGCTGGCCCGAGCGAATCGGTTTAGTTCCGCGCATCCAAACGTTGCGCAAACCTTTTTTAAGCAAAATAGTTGTTAAGGTTGCAGTCGAGATTTTTGACAGAATGTCGATGACTTTGGGATCGAGTTGCATGTTGATCATGACGGTGTACTCTAAGAAGGTGAAATGACTTTAAGTTCAAAGCAATATGCCCGCTGAGATGCTTGCACGTGAATCGATCTCTAACGGCACAAGCGATTGACAACGAAGCGACACGCTTACTTCAATGCATTTAATTTTTTCTCTTGCCGCGCAGTCAATCGTTGAATGTCAGCGATATCAAGCGCTGATAATTTTGGCCCAGGCTTGCGAATCGCCGCTGAGGCAATCGCACCACGCTCAACCAAGATATGTTTGCGCACCGCTAAACCAATACCGCCTTGCTGTTCGTACTTGGCTAAAGGTAGGTAGGCATCAAAAATATCAAAGGCACGCTCAACGTTGCCAGCAGCATAGGCCGCACAGACCTCAACCATCATTTCTGGGTAGGCAAAACCTGTCATGGCGCCATTGGCACCACGCACGAGTTCTTCTGGTAAAAATAATCCGCCACCGTTACCCGTCAAAATCGAAATTTTGCGTAATTCGCCCTTTTGCATTGCGGCGCAGATCGCGCTGAGCTTGGCCAGGCCAGGCCAGTCTTCATGCTTGAGCATGACACAGCGTGGCGAGTTTTTAAGAATTTTCAGAATGACTGCGGTCGACATTTGCACGGTCGTGGAAACCGGATGATCTTGCAACACCCAAGGCACGTCAGGGCCGAGGGTTTCATTGACCATCTCAAAGTAGCCACTGATTTGATCATCAGTTCGCACGGTAGCAGGTGGCGCCACCATCACACCCGCTGCACCCATATCCATGACGCTCTTGGTCAGTTCGCCCATCGGCGCAAAGCCAGGCGCCGAGGCGCCGACCACTACGGGCACCTTACCCTTCACCCGAGCCAGTACCTGACGGACAAACAACCGGGATTCTTCGGCCGTGAGCTTGGTGGCTTCACCCATGATCCCCAAAATCGTCAGGCCGGTCACGCCGCGCTCTAGACAAAAATCAACCATACGGTCGGTGCTGGGCAGGTCAAGCTCGCCATTGTCTTTAAACGGGGTCACCGTAATCAGGTAGACCCCTTGGGCCGTCTCGTTGAGTGTGTTCAAAATACTTCCTTATCTTGGATAAGTTAGGAGGTTGCTCGCTTGTCACAACCACGTACAATCGTTAGTCTAAGCTATAGATAACTTGAGCGCTTGCCCCCTTGAGGCCTTGC
>CAMCII010000194.1 GCA_945874505.1 Bordetella parapertussis
TTTCTGAAGTGCGCAACCATTGAGCGTCACAGCAGTCAGGACGACAGACAACGCAGCTGGGAGAAAAGACCTAGTCATGTCGAGGTGCCGTCGCCAAGGGTACGATCGCAGGGCTCAGCGACTGGCACGATTCGTAACACCTGATTTGAATAAAAGCAGGGTTGCAAGGGGCGATCTGACAACTCAGTTGAGGCAAGCAGCGCTTGCACCGATGAGACGAAATCATCTGAAAACTTTGCCGAGGCCGATAGCGGGATATCGACATCCACTGCCCAATGCTCGGGCTCAAAGCGCCAACCACTCAAGCCGGCCCAACGGATCAACGCCTGTCGAAGATGAAGGTCAGTATGACTGACAGAAAAAAATGGCCGCGACGACTGCGCCGACCGCTGGTGTAAGCTTGAGGGCGGTGGCAAGCTTGATTGCTGTTGAGAACTTAAGGCAGAGCGCGAGCTTGACTGCTGATCTGAATTCGAATGCTCTTGTGAACTCGAAGGGTATTGCGAGCGCAACTGATACTGCGACACAGGTTGTTGCGTTGTCGCCGAAGAAGCAAGAGAGGCCCCTATGCGCCGAGCGCGAGCCTGTTGGCGTGCAGAGCGAAAAAGTAAGGCGGGCCAGTGTCCGTCAAGGATGGTGTAAGGCCCCTGGCGCAGATAGGTTAAAACCTGCTCGCCTTGCTCGGTTGCACCCAGGATGATCGGCAGTATCTGACCTGGCAGCCATTGCAACCAGGTCCGTGACGTATCCGAAAATACTTGCAGAGGTGCGACCGCACGATCACCTGACAACTTCCAACCAAAGTCAAGCTTGCCAGAAGGGATGTTGGTGCCACCAGGCTGTTCACTGGGCCAGGGTCGACCAACAGGTCCCATGCACCCAGAGAGCAATAAAAAGACAAACATTAACCAAGTGCCACGCATTGTCATCACTCACTCGCCCGTAAATATTTAACAGGGAGTGATCTTGACCGGTGTCAATGGTCAGCACAATTGTGTGACTCACGCATAGACGAAAAAAGCGCACAAAAAAAACGAGACCTACCAGTCTCGTTTTTTTTCGCTCGCGCGTTAAACGTATGAGCGTCTTGACTCGTCAGCGACTCGACTAATCAGCACCTTTTTTTTCGTGATTGACTTGACGCTTGACTGACCGTTATTATTTTTTTCTCGCTGCGGGCGCCGTCTTGGCCAACGCTGGATCGCGCATCAACGGACGCGATTCGTCGAGCGCCATCGTGAGAGCTGCTACGGGTGGGGTATTACCCGATAACGCTGCATCAAACTGACGAACTAAAATAGGCTCGATACTATGGTAGTTGCGTGCGCGAAAACCGCGACTATTTTGATCTTTGACTGTGCGCATTGAATCAACCAGCAATCGAATACCGGGCACCTTGTCGTAAAGCGACACATTTGCGGCGCGAAAGGCTGCATCCGTTAAAGGCAGATAACCGGTACGTTGATGCCAGTTAGCGGCAACCACTGGTTTAGAGAGGTGCTCTAAAAAGGCAACCGTTGCTTTCTCAGCCTCTTTGGTGTGACCTGATACCGCCCATAAGGCACCACCACTGACGAAAGGCGCGCCTGCTTTGGGGCCCACTTGATCATAAAACGGCAAAGGAGCCATACCAAACTTTAAGCCACGGGTATCGAGCATCTGCCCTAAAGCACCCGAAGTGGTCGTGATGACAGCACATTTGTTTTTTGCAAACAGCGCGTCTGCTTCGGTGCCGTTGCTATATTGCGTTAGAAGTTCTGAACGCTTCCAGCTCACCATGATTGACATATGGCGCATAAAGATGGGGTCAGCCAAATTGAGTTCGGGCTGTTGCTTCGCTTTACTATCTAGCCCGTTGGCAGGCGTAACATATACCGCATTGTTAATGGGCGCTAGATTTTCAAGATGTGTGTTCACCTGTTGGCTGATGCCAAACGGACAATCGTAATGCGCCTTATCGCGCAAGGCCAACAAATGATTTTGCAGTTCGGGCCAAGTACGAGCAGGTTTGGCTGCATCAAGCCCGGCCTTTTGATAGCCCTCGACGTTATAAAACATCACGGGGATTTCGGCCATGTAAGGAAAGGCCATTAACCGCCCTTGTGCGTCACGCATGAAACCAGTTGTCTGGGACAAGAACCAATTGAGATCTGCAATCGGATAGCGCTTCAACAAATCGTAAAGTGGAACGATATTTTTATGCTGAGCAATCAATTCGGGAGAGCGGTTGTCTTCGATTTGCACGAGGTTAGGCTTGCCTGCACCCGGCGAAGTCATTGCCGCAGTCGCTTGCGCCCGCAACGCGGCCTGATGATCAAACCCCTTCAACACAACCTTAACGGCAGATTGTTCGTTATTAAACTGCCTGGCGATCTTTTCAAATTCAGATTTGTTCACTGAAGTCAAAGTATGCCAAACCTGCACCTCGACCGGGTTGGCCTGAGCCAGCCCTGCGAGCAAACAGCTAGCACCAAAAATCATTGCAATACGGGAGAAGAAAATCACGCTGTCAGTTCCGTTAAAAGGCCAAACACTAAGGTTGAATAACTTTAATCACACTTGTACCGCGCACTCTTGATACTCAACATCATTTTACCGCGGCGAGATCTGCCTCTGAGGTGAATGAATCGGCAAAGAAGGCGTCTTCGGGCAGTTTACAAGCGGCAACAAACTCGCGGCGTGCCGAATCCACCACGATTGGGGCTCCGCACGCATAGACTTGATAGCCACTCAGATCCGGAAAGTCTTGCATCACCGCGCGGTGCACGAAGCCGGTACGGCCAGCCCAGCCATCTTCGGGTAAGGCGTCTGAAATCACGGGTACATACGAGAAGTCTGGAATAGTTTTGGCCCATTGCTCGACCAATTCGTTCATGTACAGGTCGCTGGGACGCCGACCACCCCAGTACAGCGTAATGGGGCGATGAATATTTTGCTGCACCATGTGTTCGACAATTGACTTAATCGGCGCAAAGCCGGTGCCGCTGGCAAGCATCACAATTGGCAATTGACTATCTTCACGCAAGAAGAATGAACCGAAAGGCCCTTCGAGTCGCAAAATTTCGCGCTCTTTCATCGCCGTTGCACCAGCCCCAAACACGTGATCGGTAAACAAACCACCGTTCAGATGACGAATATGCAGTTCTAGAGCGCTAGCCGAGTGCGGCGCATTGGCCATTGAGTAGCTACGTCGCTTGCCGTCTTTGAGAATCAATTCGATATATTGCCCGGCATGAAACCGAAACGTTTCAGTTGCAGGCAATTGCAAAGTCAACAGCGCCACGTCTGTCGTGGGACGCTGAATCGTTGTCACACGCGAAGGAATCTTACGGATCTGGATGTCAGAGGCTAGACGCAACTCACGCGATTCAATCACAAGATCAGAGGTTGGACGAGCCTGACAAAGCAAAGTGAAGCCCGCTTCAAGCTCGTCGGCGCTGAGAATTTGGGCAGGACTTGAGCCCGCCTCGACCGAGCCCGACAAGACTTTAGCCTTACACGTTGAGCAGGCCCCGCTGCGGCAGCTGTATGGCAAGACGATACCGGCTGCCAGAGCAGCATCAAGCACGCTTTTATCGGCCTCTGCGGCAAACTGGTGTTGACTGGGCTGAATCGTAATTTGAAACGACATAATCGCTTTAACCTAAAAATGAGTCAATAAAGGCGGTACTGCTGTAAGACGGCACCCACGTAGGCATTACCGCTGTAAAACGTTACTGTTGTAAGAAAGCATCGACAAAGGTAAAACCACTGCAAAACGCTACTGCAGGATTCTACTTTCAAAGAACCGGCGAAAGTACAGGCTCTTTACTGCGAATGGCTAATAATTTTCCTTTGCGGGCACGTTTTGACAAATACGAGGCAAGCTCTGTACCCGACAAGACGTCCTCGACTTGCTTGTTGCGGTAGGTTCCAGTGATACGCAAACCGGCTTTTGACACTGGTACCGTCTGGGCCAAAATATCTGGCGCATCAAGCCCCATCAAAATCGTACCCCGCCCACCTGAGGCCAAAGCCTTGATCTCAGAGGCTTCGATCAACAGCATGCGACCGCGGCTCGACAAGAAGGCCACCCGTGCGGCTTGCGTAAACATCGGCACTGGGCGCAGCAAACCGTCTTTGGGTTCAAGCGTCACGAATTGTTTACCAGCGCGCTGTCGGCTAGTCATATCAGAAATTTTGGCTATAAAACCAAAACCTTGCTGTGTGGTTAGCAACCAAGCAGTATCTGCTTGTGCTGCCACCATATGTTCAATGCGCGAGCCCGTTTCAAGATCAATCATCGACGTCACTGGCGCACCATCACCACGTGCAGAAGGCAAGGTCGTGATCGGCACTGAATACACGCGTCCGTTGTCACCAAACGCAATCAAGGTATCAGTACTGCGACACTCAAAGATGCCGTAACAATCGTCACCGGCTTTAAAGGCAAACTGAGCCGCGTCGTGCCCGTGACCTTGTCGGGCACGTAGCCAACCTTTTTGCGACACGATAACCGTGACGGGCTCATCGATGATTTTGACCTCAAGCACCGCACGCTCGGCTGTCTTGATCAATGTGCGACGCTCATCGCCATAGGCCTTGATATCGGCTTCGATCTCTCGTACGACCGTACGCTTAAGCGCCGTTGGCTGCTCAATGAGCTCTTTGAGTTTGTCTTGTTCAGCACGCTTATCGGCGAGCTCTTGCTCGATTTTGAAGCCTTCGAGACGCGCCAACTGACGTAAACGCATATCAAGAATGTCGTCGGCTTGACGTTCGGTCAACGCGAAACGTTGCATCAGCGCTGGGCGTGGCTCATCCGACTCTCGAATCGTTTTGATGACTTCATCGACGTTAAGATAGACCAACATGCGGCCTTCGAGCACATGGATGCGATCTGTCACCTTGTCGTAGCGGTACTGCGTACGACGCAAAACGGTACTGGTACGAAAATCAATCCACTCGAGCAACGCCTGACGCAGACCTTTTTGACGCGGGCGCTTATCTGTACCGATACACACCAAGTTCATTGAGACGCTGGTTTCCATACTGGTTTGAGCCAGCAAGGTATTGACCAGTTCGTCGCGATCAATCCGCGATGTCTTTGGTTCGAATACCAGACGCACCGCAGCATCTTTACCCGACTCGTCACGCACGGCATCTAGCAGACCTAGCATTTGGGCCTTGGTCTGCTGCTGCTCGGGCGTCAGCGCTTTTTTACCTGTTTTGACTTTTGGATTGGTAAGATCTTCGATCTCTTCGAGGACTTTTTGACATGAGGCCCCAGGGGGCAGTTCATGAACAACCAATTGCCACTGACCACGCGCCATCTCTTCAAACTGCCAGCGCGCGCGCGCTTTGATCGAACCACGACCCGTTTGATAAATTTGTGCGATGTCTGCGGCAGCTGTAATGATTTGTCCGCCGCCCGCAAAATCAGGCCCAGGCACCATCTCAAACAAGGCAGCATCAGACAAGTTGGGTTGCTTGAGCAGCGCCACGCAGGCCTGCCCAATTTCACGTAAATTATGTGAAGGGATTTCTGTGGCCATACCAACCGCAATCCCTGAGGCGCCATGGAGCAACATGACCGGCAGACGCGCGGGCAACATGTCGGGCTCTTGATGGCTGCCATCGTAGTTGGGCACGAAATCAACTGTGCCTTCGTCGAGCTCATCGAGCAGCAAGCGAGCAAAGGGCGTGAGCCGCGCCTCGGTATAGCGCATCGCCGCAGCGTTATCACCATCGCGAGAACCAAAATTACCCTGACCATCGATCAAGGGGTAGCGCAGGGTGAACTGTTGCGCCATACGCACCAGAGCGTCATACGCAGCCTGATCACCATGCGGGTGATATTTACCGAGCACATCACCGACCACGCGCGCAGACTTGACAGGTTTGGCACCCGATTGCAGGCCCATCGCCTGCATCGCATACAAAATGCGACGTTGCACGGGTTTTTGACCATCCCCCACATCGGGCAAGGCACGACCGCGCACCACTGAGACTGCATAATCCAGATACGCCTGCTCGGCATACAGACCAAGCGTTAGGGATTCACCATCGTCTTTTGTATCAAACAAACCAGGTTGAGTACCGTCAGTCATTTAAATATCAACCTCTGCAAGATTACCTTTGTCTTCAAGCCAAGTACGACGAGCACCCGATTCGCTTTTGCCCATCAACATGTCAAACATCGCGGTGGTCTCTGAGGGTGCTAATGCACCGTAGCCAACCGGTAACATCCGACGCGTGTCGGGGTTCATGGTGGTTTCCCAGAGCTGCACCGGGCTCATTTCGCCCAAGCCTTTAAAGCGACTGATATCCCAAGAGCCTTCTCGCACCCCCTCTTTGCGCAGCTTGTCTTGCACCACCTCAAGCTCGCCAGCGTCTAGGCAGTAAATTTTGCGAGCCGGGCGTTTGCCCAACGCCGGGACGTCAACACGAAACAACGGAGGACGCGCCACATACACGTGACCCAATTCGACCAGTCGTGGAAAATGCTTATAAAACAAAGTCAATAACAGCACCTGAATGTGCGAACCATCCACGTCAGCATCTGACAGAATGCAAATGCGGCCGTAACGCAGCCCCGACAAGTCAGGTGTGTCTTTTGGGCCATGCGGATCAACGCCAATTGCCACCGCAATATCGTGGATTTCGTTGTTAGCAAAGAGGCGATCACGATCGACCTCCCAGGCATTTAACACTTTACCGCGCAAGGGCAACACTGCCTGAAACTCTTTATCTCGACCCATTTTGGCTGAGCCACCGGCCGAGTCACCCTCAACCAGAAAGACTTCAGTGCGCGAGGAGTCGGACGACTCACAGTCAGTGAGCTTGCCGGGCAGCACGGCAACACCCGAGCTTTTACGCTTTTCAACTTTTTGCGCAGACCTGGCCCGCGCCTGCGCTTGCCGGATCGCGAGTTCAGCCAGTTTTTTACCGTACTCGACATTACTGTTGAGCCAGAGATCGAGTGAGGTGCGCACAAAACCACCCACTAACCGCACGGCGTCGCGGCTGTTGAGTCGCTCTTTGATCTGGCCTTGAAACTGTGGATCTAGCACTTTGGCAGACAACACAAAACTTGCTCGGGCAAACACATCTTCAGGCAACAGTTTGACACCTTTGGGCAACAAGCTATGGAGTTCAGCGAAGCCTTTGACGGCGCTGAATAAACCTTCACGTAGCCCTGCTTCGTGGGTACCACCTGCTGGGGTGGGGATCAGGTTGACGTAAGACT
>CAMCII010000195.1 GCA_945874505.1 Bordetella parapertussis
CCTTGTTAATAATACAACTTGAGGCAGTTTTATTATTGAATGTCACCGTTAATCATAAATATACGTATTATCCACAGTGAAAAAAATATAAAAAAGGTATAAACTCAATATTAGACATCTACTAACAAAAGGTAATATAGCCATGGCACGCCAAAACTACGCAACGCTTCAAGCAAAAATTAATAAAGAAATTGAAAAATTGCAAAAGCAAGCACAGGTATTACAAACTAAAAGTCGCAAACCGGTCATTAGCAGTTTAGTGCGCACCATGAAAGAATATGATATTTCGCCCGATGAGCTGGCAGCAGCCTACGGCAAGGTAAAAAGTGCAGCGAAGGCCGGTCGCCCCGTCAAAAGCACTAAAGCAGCCGGCGTCAAAAAACCGGTGGCACCTAAATACCGTCACCCCGCGAGCGGTGCCACCTGGACCGGTCGCGGCAAAGCGCCTTTATGGGTGGTTGAGGTCGAAAAAAACGGCCAACCTCGCCAACAGTTTTTAATCTAACGCGTTAATCGATTTTCGCTCCAGAATCACGCACAGCTTTACCCCACTGCTGGATATCTTTATCGACAATTTTCTGAAACTCAGCCAGCTCCAGCGGCATGGCTGAGGCTCCTCTTGAAGACAGTTGGGTCACCACCGCTTGATCGCTCAAAATCTTATTGATCTCGCTATGTATTTGCTGGCGTAATGCAACAGGCGTTGCGGTGGGTGCAAAAAATGCAAACCACGAATCTAACGCCAACTGGGGGTAACCTGCTTCGCCAAAGGTTGGTAGCGTAGGCAAAGCCTCAGAGCGCTTAGTGGCCGAAGCAGCCAGCGGTTTCACGGCGCCACTTTTGATCTGCCCCATGACCGACGGAGCACTCGCAAACGTACCCTGAACCTGCCCGCTCATGACATCAGTCAGTGCTGGTGCAATGCCTTTATAAGGCACGTGCGTAGTTTTAATACCCGCTGCAGCATCAAACATCGTATCCAGTAAATGTGCGACCGAACCATTACCCGACGACGCAATATTTATTTTTCCGGGGTTTGCTTTTGCATAAGCAACATATTCGGCAATATTATTGACCGGCAAGCTTGGGCTCACGACTAAAACAAAAGGCAGGGTTGCCAATGCACCTAAAGGCACTAAGTCTTTGACTGTGTCAAACGGCATATTTTGATACAACGCGGGATTAATCGCGTGGGTACCCGAATAACTCATTAACCACGTCGTGCCGTCAGGCGTCGATTTTGCAACGTTATCGCTGCCGATATTGCCACCCGCGCCGGGTCGGTTTTCAACAACCACCGGCACACCCCAGCGTTTCGAGACCTCTTGGCCCATAATGCGGGCGATCGCGTCTGACGCACCACCGGCTGTTTGCGGGACAATAATTCTAATTTGCTTGCCTGCCAATGCCTGAGGCGCTTGCGCACTGGCGGTACCGATGACACACAGGCCAGCCAAGATGGTTAATACATAACGCCTAATTTTTTTATCAATACTAAACATGTGTAGTTTCTCGATGGATCAATTCAATATGCAGCGATTTAATGTTCACCGCATCCGTTAACCTACTAAACGCGATTATGCGGGTTTATCGCCCTTTAAGGTAATACGATGTAATAAACGCTTATAACCGTGATAATCATTAATTGGATTATGCAAGGCGCAGCGGTTATCCCAAAAAGCAATTGAACCCGGACGCCAAACAAACCGACAGGTATATTCGGGCTTCACCTGTTGCTCAAATAAATAGTTTAAAAGCGGGGCACTTTCTTCTTCAGTCCAGCCCGCAAAACGGACGGTGTGACCAGGATTAACGTAAAGCGCCTCGCGGCCGGTTTCTGGGTGCGTACGCACGACTGGGTGCTCAGAGTTCAGCTCAGAGCGGCCTTTATCTGTTGCTGAGTCAGCCAAGCGATCTTCACGTGAATGGGTCACAGCGGCTTTCGCTGACGAATTCACACCCTTGAGCGTACGCAAAGTCTCTTGTAAAGCGGGCGAAAGGCCTTCAAAGGCCGCGTAATTGCTTGCAAACAGGGTATCGCCGCCCACCGGTGGTAGTTCGCGCGCGATCAACATGGTCGCCATCGGCGGTTCTTGTAAATACGTCGTGTCGGTATGCCAAACGCCGCCAAAATTATGCGTCTCGTGCGGCAACTTTAATACCGGCACGATTAACGGAAAATCGGGCAAGCCCTTCACAAAGGGATATTCAATAATTTCGCCAAAGCGTTGTGCAAACGCTTGAAATGCACCGGGTTCGAGGGGCTGTTCGCGAAAAAACACGACACTATGTTGCAACCAGATCTTGCGGATTTCCGCAATTTGCGCGTCGCTGACTGGATTAAGCAAATTAATACCCAAAATCTCTGCGCCCACGGCCCTAGATAAGGGACGCACTTCAAGTTGTGTCATGTCGGTGTCTCACGAAAATATAGTTAGATTAAACAACTTCTTAGCTGCCTATCATAGGGCAGATTACAAGTTTTTTCATTGTGGCACCTCTACAATAGCCACTTACGCCCTAAACCATGACGTAGCTTACCCCTATGTCAGCCCGATTTGGAAGCCAGTTCATGCGCACAGACACCGGAATCACCATTCGCCGGCAAGATTACCTACCCTTTTCTTTTTTGATTCCGAAAGTCTCTCTTGAGTTTGATCTGCAAGCAGAACTCACCTCTGTCAGAGCAGAATTGACCGTTGTACGAAAGGCGGGCACACCCTTGCCTGCTGATCTGGTACTTGATGGGCAAGGGTTGACGCTTGTGAGCGTGCACCTCAATGGCTCGTTGCTGACTCCTGAGCAATACACACTCACAGACGAGACGCTCACCATTCACAGCATGCCTGACCACGCCACGTTGCTCATCGTCAGCACTTGTTCGCCCGCCACCAACACCAGCATGGCAGGCCTATACGTGTCGGGCAAAAGTCTGTTTACTCAATGCGAGGCTCAGGGCTTTAGAAAAATATGCTGGTTTGCTGACCGCCCTGACGTCATGTCAACGTACGACGTCACGTTGCGTGCCAAGCAAGACGATTACCCACTCTTGCTGTCAAACGGCAACCTACTGTCTACCAAAACACTTGAAGATGCTCGTCACGAGGCCAAGTGGCAAGATCCGTTCGCCAAACCTAGTTACTTATTTGCCTTAGTTGCCGGAGACTTCGACTGTCGTGAGCAACGTACCAAAACAGCGAGCGGTCGCGACGTTTTGCTTCAGGTCTACAGCGACCCGGGCACAAAAGAGCAAACGGGTTGGGCCATGGAGTCGCTTGAGCGCTCACTGCGCTGGGACGAAGTCCGCTTCGGGCTAGAGCTTGACTTAGATCGCTTCATGATCGTTGCCGCACGCGACTTCAATATGGGGGCCATGGAGAACAAAGGCTTAAACGTCTTTAACGCCGCTTATGTCCTTGCAGACCCTAACACCGCCACCGATACAAATTATCAGGCGATTGAAGCCGTCATCGGCCACGAATACTTTCATAACTGGACCGGCAATCGGGTCACGTGCCGAGACTGGTTTCAGCTCAGCCTCAAAGAGGGGCTCACGGTCTTTCGCGATCAAGAGTTTACGGCTGACATGATGGCCCATGGGCTTGACGCTACCGCCGCGGCAAGTGCGCGTGCAATTAAGCGCATCGATGACGTCGTCGGCCTGCGTGGCGCGCAGTTTTCTGAAGACAGTGGCCCGATGGCTCACCCGATTCGACCCGAAAGCTATCAAGAAATTGGCAATTTTTATACTGCAACCGTATACGAAAAAGGCGCAGAGGTCATTCGCATGATGCACACCCTGTTGGGCGAACAGGCGTTTCGCGCAGGCATGGATGAGTACTTTCGGCGTCACGACGGCCAAGCAGTCACGTGCGACGATTTTGTTGACGCGATGCAATGGGCGTATCAACAGCACGGTGCGAACAAATCCTCAAGGCTGGGCACTCTAGAGCCCGACAGCGCTGAACCGAACCGCGCCAAAACAGCGAGCACGAGTCTGGATAGCGTAAGCCTCGATATATTTAGACGTTGGTATCGCCAGGCGGGTACGCCTAGAATTCACGTCACACTTGATTACAACCAAGCGCTGCAACAGTGCACGTTGACCTTAGCGCAAACGTGCGCGCCGGTTGGCGTCGAAAAGCAATCGGGCCTCGAAAAACTACCTTTTCATATCCCCGTTAAATTCGGCTTGCTGGATCAGCAAGGTCAACCATTAACGTTTACGTTGCATGGCCACACCACACAACAAGAGTTGCCTGAATCGGTCGGTGGTCAAACCCTGCATCAGGCTTTACTTGAGTTAAAGCAAGCCAGCCAGACTTGGGTGCTTCACGACGTAGCCTCATCGCCGGTGCCATCTCTGTTGCGTGACTTCTCGGCGCCGGTGATCATTGACTACACCTATCAAGACCAAGACTTAGCCTTGTTAAGCGCTCACGACACCAATGCCTTTGTGCGCTGGGAGGCTGGCCAAGAGCTTGCCTCGCGTCAAATTTTGAAGATGGCACATCACTGGCGCCAGACGGGTACTGCCAACGCGGTCGATCCGCTCATGCTCAGCGCCTGGGCTGCTACCTTGAACGATCCGGCGCTCGACTCAGGCTTTCGAGCACGGGCCTTGAGCCTGCCCGCTGAAAAAACTCTGACTGAACGCATGACACCGATGGACCCGCTAGCGGTGTCTGTTGCAAGGCGTACCTTGCGCGCGGCATTAGGAAGCGCGTGCAGAACCAGCTTGCAAGCCGTTTATGAGGCGCAGTCTACCCCGGGTGACTATTCACCAGCCCCCTTGCCCGCCGGGCGCCGAGCCTTAAAGAATTTGGCGTTGTCGTACTTGGTAGCAGGTGCCGAGGCTTTGCAGGAAAATACAAAACCGTCTGTCGAAGTTGGCACATCAAGAGCGGGTGCTAAAACCCTTAGCACGGCTGCAGAGGCTGCGGTCACGCGCCATCATTCAGAAGCAAACGCACTTGTCTTAGCGCAGTTCGAGCAAGCAACGAACATGACAGATCGCATGGCAGCGTTCTCAACGCTCGTGCACGAGGCGCCAGGCACCGAAGCACTGAACGTGATCAACCAGTTTTACCAGGCCTGGCAGCACGATGCGTTGGTCGTGGATAAGTGGTTTGGCGTTCAGGCCGCCTCACCGAGGGCCACCGTTGCCACGATACAAGAATTAATGACGCACCCTGCCTTCACGCTACGCAACCCCAATCGCGCGCGCGCTGTGATCTTTATGTTTTGTCTCGCTAACCCCAGCGGCTTGCACGCCGAGGATGGCAGTGGCTATCGCTTTTGGGCCGAGCAGGTGTTAGCGCTCGATGCGATCAACCCTGAAATCGCGGCCCGTCTGGCGCGTGCCTTTGATCACTGGGCCCGCTTTATACCAAGCGTGCAAGCACAGATGCGCGTCCAATTGCAGCGCGTGGCCACACACAAAGGGCTCTCGCGTAATACACTTGAGATTGTCTCAAAGGCGCTAGCTTTGTGACCGATGTTAAATACTCTAGCGAGCCCTTGCCGAATTTCGTTGTGTCTGACTAGCTTCGTTACTTCTTATTTAATTTTGTTGCCTCGTACTAACTTCGTTGCTTCTTGCTAATTTCGTTAACCCTGACCTGATATTGTTAATTAAACCCCACATGAAACGTAAAACACTTACCCAATACCTTGTTGAACAACAGCGCTCAAGCCAGGCACTTAGCGCAGAGGTGCGATTATTAATTGAGATTGTCTCGCGCGCCTGCAAAACGATTAGCCATGCTGTCAGCAAAGGCGCGTTGGGTGGCGTGTTGGGCAGCCTTGAAAGCGAGAACGTACAAGGCGAGGTGCAAAAGAAATTAGACGTGATGTCTAACGAAGTATTGCTCGAGGCCAATGAATGGGGTGGTCATTTGGCCGCGATGGCATCCGAAGAAATGGAAACCATCCACCTGATCCCCAATCGCTATCCGAAGGGTGAATTTTTATTACTGTTTGATCCACTCGATGGCTCGTCAAACATTGATGTCAACGTATCCATCGGCACCATTTTTTCAGTGCTGCGTGCCCCTGCATCGGCCTCTGGTCGCGAAGTCACCGAGCAAGATTTCTTGCAGCCTGGCAGCACTCAGGTCGTGGCGGGCTACGCAGTGTACGGGCCTCAAACCATGTTGGTCTTAACCATTGGTCAAGGCGTGGTGGGCTTTACGCTTGATCGTGAAATGGGCTCGTGGATTATGACTAGCGAAAATATGCGGATCCCTGAAGACACCAAAGAATTTTCAATCAACATGTCGAATATGCGTCACTGGGCAGCGCCTGTGCGCCAGTACATCGACGAGCTGCTGGCTGGCAAGTCAGGCAGCCGCGACAAAGACTTTAATATGCGCTGGATTGCCTCGATGGTGGCAGACGTGCATCGTTTGCTGACACGCGGCGGTATCTTTATGTATCCGTGGGATTCGCGCGAGCCTAATAAGCCCGGCAAGCTGCGCTTGATGTATGAAGCTAACCCGATGAGTATGCTGGTTGAACAGGCTGGCGGCGCAGCCACGAATGGCGAGCAGCGCATTCTCGATATTCAACCCACGGCACTACACCAGCGCGTCAGCGTAGTGCTTGGATCCAAAAATGAGGTCGAACGTGTGACGCGTTATCACCACGAAGCCAAAGCGTGAACTGCTTGCCATCGAGTTGTTAGCCAGAACGCAGGCTCGTTCGTGTCGCAGCACTTGCAAGCCAAGGCGAGAATGGTTTGCGTTGCAGCTTCTTGTTTCCAAAAAGTAAGCGTCTCTAGATCAAAGCGGTCTACTCAAAAAAATCTCTCTTGCATCACTGCAAGAGAGATTTGTACTTTCTGAGAATGACAAGCTGCGCGGAAGCATCGCGCAGCTTGCATTACTCAAGCGTGAAGATCGTAGCGCCCGTGGTTTGACGAGCGGCCAAGGCAGCTTGCGCCTCTGCAGCTTGCTCAAGCGGATAACGTTGATCGATACGCATCTTGATTTTCTTTTTCAAAACCAGATCAAACAGTTCGTCTGCGGCGGCTTGCATTTTTTCAGGGGTGCCAACGTGCGCAGCCAACGAAGGACGCGTGACAAACAGCGAACCTTTTGCAGCCAAGACGCCCAAGTTCACGCCATCCACTGCGCCAGAGGCGTTGCCGTAGCTGACCATCAACCCACGTGGCTGCAAGCAGTCGAGTGAAGTCATCCAAGTGTCTTTACCCACGCCG
>CAMCII010000196.1 GCA_945874505.1 Bordetella parapertussis
TGCTCTCAGTGCTAGCCGATCGGGCAGGCATGATCATATCGCCCAAAGCCGGAAAAGCACTGGGCGAGAAGTTCAGCAGCAGCCCAGTATGCTCGGGCCCCTTTAAGTTTGTCGATCGCGTGGCACAAGACCGCATCACACTCGAGCGCTGTGGCGCTTACTGGAATAAAGGCGCGGTACATTTTGATAAGGTGATCTACACACCAATTACCGATGCCACTGTACGTTTGGCGAACTTGCGTTCAGGACAATTCGATTTTATTGAGCGCGCAGCGTCAAGTGATATTGCGTCGATTCAAAAAGACCCAAGACTAAAATTTAGCAAGATCACTGAAATCGGCTATCAAGGCATTACCATCAACACAGGTAAAAGCGAGCGCGCGCAAAGCCAACCTCTTGGGCAATTAGCCAAGGTGCGTGAAGCGTTTGAGCTGTCACTTGATCGGGCAGGCATCGTACAAGTGGCGATGGATGGGCAAGCAACCCCTGGTAATCAATGGGTGGCTCCAAGCAATAGCTTTTACGCAAAAAATGTGCCGATTCCAAAGCGAGACCTCGCCCGCGCACGCGCGTTACTCAAAGAAGCTGGTGTCACGAACCCCACTTTTACACTCATGACGCCCACCACTTCTGACGCGCAAAAAATCGCGCAGGTGGTGCAGGCCATGGCCAAAGAAGCAGGGTTCAACATCAAAATTCAATCGACTGAGTTTGCCACCTCACTGAGCCTGGCCGATAAGGGCGACTTTGATGCTTATGTGCTTAGCTGGAGTGGTCGTGCCGATCCCGATGGCAATTTGTTTAGCTTTATTGGTTGTAAACAGCCTAACAACTACGCGGGCTACTGCGTGCCTGAAGTGGACGCCTTGCTCAATGACTCACGCAGCAAATTGCAACCCGCCGAACGCTTAGCTGCCTACCAAGCCATCGCTGCGCAATTGAATAAAGATCGTCCTTTGATTTATTTGTATCACCGTGATTGGTTGTGGGCCTACTCAAACAAGCTTTCTGGTCTTCGCGAAGTACCAGACGGCCTGTTGCGAGTGACCGGCCTCAAGCTGAACTAACCAAAGTCAGCCACAAAGCATCATGCTAACGTTCTTCTTACGCCGCTTAGTCACCCTTGTGCCGACGCTTGTGTTCGTATCGATGCTGATTTTTAGTCTGCAGCAATTGCTACCGGGCGACCCCGCTTTGGTGCTGGCGGGAGAAGACCCCAGCCCCGAAGCAATTGCCCACATTCGTGCAAAGTTGCACCTCGATGAGCCGCTGCCAGTGCGCTATGGCTATTGGGTCGCGGGCGTGTTGCGCGGCGATTTGGGTGAGTCGGCGCGCACCCATCAACCGGTGCTCGAGTTAATTTTGCAAAAGCTTCCGGTCACGATTGAATTGGCCTTTCTCGCCCTTCTGATTGCTTTGATCATTAGCATCCCCGCAGGCATCGTCTCGGCGGTATACAAAGGCAGTGCGATTGATACCGGCGCAACGGTTTTCGCGCTCACTGGCTTATCAACACCAAACTTTTGGCTGGGGATCATGCTGATCCTATTATTTTCAGTCGAACTAGGTTGGTTGCCGGCCTCGGGCTACGTCAGCCCTTTTGAAAACTTACGTGCAAATTTGGCGTCGATGATCATGCCTGCGTTTGTCTTGGGCAACGCCATTGCCGCCTCACTCATGCGGCACATGCGCAGTTCGATGCTGCAAGAGCTGAGTGCGGATTACGTTCGCACGGCACGCGCTAAAGGCTTAAGCGAGCGCGTGGTCGTGCTCAAACATGCGTTGCGTAATGCTCTCACACCTGTCATCACCCTAGGGGCGCTTGAGCTTGGCACCTTGTTGTCAGGCGCTGTACTGACCGAGCAGGTCTTTACGATCCCGGGCTTTGGCAAACTCATTATTGATGCAGTATTTAATCGCGACTACGCCGTGGTGCAGGGCGTCGTGCTCGTGACTGCAACCACATACATTATGCTCAATTTGTTTGCAGACATGGCCTACTTTATGTTGAACCCTCGGTTGCGCAAGTAATGAACCAAGCAACCTCAAGCGCGGCATTGATGCCCGTCGTCCCAAAAACTGAACCTGGTCCGTGGCTGCGCGCCTGGCGCAAACTGCGACGCAATCGCAAAGGTATGTTTGGGCTCTTTGTGGTGTTGCTTTTTGTTGTAATGGCACTCTTTGCACCTTACCTTTCACCCTACGACCCGATCGAAGCAAGCTGGAGCGCCATCCGCAAGGCCCCCACCAGTGCGCACTGGTTCGGCACCGACGAACTCGGCCGCGATGTGCTGGCGCGTGTCATCTGGGGTGCACGCGCGTCGCTTTTAGCGGGTGTGGTGTCTGTGGCGATTTCGTTGCTCACTGGCGTCACCATTGGTATGCTGGCGGGTTTTTTAGGCGGCACTGTTGATAGCCTGATCTCACGCGCCACCGATGCGTTTTTAGCCTGCCCTTTTTTGATTCTTGCGATCGCACTCGCCGCGTTTTTAGGGCCCAGCCTCACTAACGCCATGATTGCCATTGGGGTCTCTGCCTCACCGATTTTTGTACGCCTAACCCGCGCGCAAGTGTTGCAGATCAAAGTTGAGGATTATGTTGAGGCGGCCCGCGCGGTGGGTTGCCATCCATTTCGAATTGCCGTGTCTCATATCTTGCCTAACGTGACCGCGCCCTTGATCGTGCAAGCGTCTTTGGCCATTGCGTCAGCCGTAATCGCAGAGGCTAGTTTGTCATTTTTAGGTCTCGGCCAGCAGCCGCCTGATCCGAGCTGGGGCAGTATGCTCAATACCGCGAAAAATTTTATGGAGACTGCACCCTGGATGGCGGTGTGGCCAGGCCTGGCAATTTTTGTATTGGTACTGTCGTTTAACTTGTTGGGCGATGGCCTGCGCGATGCGCTCGATCCGAAACATCGGTAAGCGCATGATCTGCAGGTTTCCTCAGTCGATCAATTACTGAGAATTGAGTCGCTGGCTGACCTTTTGCTCTTGAGCATCCAGACGCTCTGAAATTCGGTCGAGTCGATCGGCCGTTTTAGCAAATTGTGTCGCCATGGCTTTACCCGAATCATAAGCTGCTAACAGAGCTTGCATCGTCGCTACATTTGCCGCGTAAAGCCCGATGACCGACGCAACCCCTGTTGTAACCACCACGTACTTCAGGGTGGCAATTTGGCCTCTGATTGCCGCTGACTCTTTGTGTATCTGACTAAAGGTCTCTTCGTTACGCGCATCCCGCTCATCCATTCGAGCGATCTGAGCACCGATCTGGCCTTTAATATCAGCTACGCGAGCATCCGTGCGCGCCTCAATCGCCTCTAACCTTGCGTTCAACACTGTATTCACCGTTCGAATAGCCATTTTTACCCCTACAAGTTTCGCATAGTGAGCACTCTACCGAGCCACACGCCAACGAACAAGTAGAAAATGGTAAGTAAATGTAATACTCTTTCAGTATCAAACAAAAATTAACGAGACAGCTTTGATGAACCTTGGTCAACCCGCTTTTGTTGCCGCACCCCTTACACCTGATCACGCCCTTGCCACCCAATGGCTCAGTCAGTTTGGCACCGCGCTTGCGCAGCTAGATAAACCTGGTATCACAGCCTTGTTTGACGCCGACTGCCACTGGCGCGACTTGTTTGCCTTTACCTGGTCGATCACACCAAGTGAAGGCGTCGACAATATCGCAAATTTGATCTTGAGCAAGCAAGCCAGCGTCAAGGCACGCGACTTTAAGCAAGCCGAAGGCCGTCAAGGGCCGCGTCGTTTGAAACGGATCGGTGTTGATGTACTCGAGGTCTTGTTTCAGTTTGAAACCGATATCGGCCACTGCTATGGCGTACTTCGGTTATTAGCCAGCGATCCGTCAAAAGCTTTTCAGCTCCTCACCAGCCTGAACGAACTGACAGGCTTTGAAGAGCAAACCGGCAAGCGTCGCCCCACCGGTGCGGCCTACTCGCGAAACTTTGGTGGCACGAACTGGCTAGATCAACGCGTTGAAAGCCAAGCCTACAAAGACCGCGAGCCTACCGTTTTGATCGTTGGCGGTGGTCAGTCTGGTTTAAGTGTCGCAGCCTCGCTTGTCTTGTTAGGGATCGATACTTTACTGATCGACAAATATCCACGCATTGGTGATAGTTGGCGTAAACGCTATCACTCGTTGGCACTCCACAACATCACCGATCTTAATAATTTGCCGCATCTGCCGTTTCCACCGCACTGGCCTTCATACTTGCCTAAAGATATGCTGGGCAACTGGCTCGAGGTCTATGCGCAAACCTTCGAAATTAACAACTGGACCAACACTGAACTTGGCAGCGCCACGTACGATGAGAGCGAGTGTCGCTGGACGGCAGTACTGCGTAATCATGATGGTACCGAGCGAACAGTGCGCCCGCGCCACTTAATCTTTGCAAATGGCCTAGTCGGTAAGCCCAGCATACCTGATCTACCAGGGCTTAAAGACTTTAAAGGCGAGGTGATGCACACTAGCGCCTTTACAAGCGGCGCGGCCTGGAGCGGCAAGAAAGCTCTGGTTCTGGGTACTGGCACCAGCGCGCACGATGTTGCGCAAGACCTGCATAGCAACGGTGCAGACACCACGATCATTCAGCGCGGTTCAACCACCGTGGTGAGTATTGACCCGAGTTTGCATCTCACCTATGGCTTGTACGATGGCATCACGATTGCTGATGGCGACTTGTTATCAAGCATCAACACCTTACCCGTGGCTAAACGCAATTTCAAACAAGTCAGTGCCCGGATGGTCGATCTGGATAAAAAACTGATCGATGGCCTGATTGCCCGGGGCTTTAAGTGGGACCAAGGCGAGGAAGACACCGGCTACCAGATGAAGATCCGGACGCGTTACGGTGGCTATTATCTAAATGCTGGCTGCTCAGACCTCATCGTGAGTGGCGATATTGGGTTGCTGCAATATGATCAGATCGAACGCTTCGCCCCCGAAGGCGCGCTCATGAAAGATGGCTCGATCAAGCCGGCTGATTTACTGATTATGGGAACAGGTTATTTCCCCCAGGAAGTGGTCGTCAAAGAATTACTCGGTACTGAGATTGCTGAAAAAGTTGGCCCAGTTTGGGGGATTGCACCCGATGGTGAGATGAACAACATGTGGCGCCGCACCGCGCAAGAAGGCCTATGGTTTGTGGGCGGCAGCTTTACTAACTGCAGAATCTATTCGCGCTATGTAGCGATGCAGATCAAAGCGATCGAAGAAGGGTTGATACCGCGAAGCTAAGCCAGAGGGCCGATGCGGATAGCTATAAAAATCCTGCTCTCATTTATCTCGAGTGAGCGCTGGATCACTCGGACCAGCCCTCGAAGGGGTCTCGCTGTTCTAAATATTGTTCTCGTTCGATTTTTGAAAGAAAATCGTTCGGAATAACAGCGGCAGCTTGCGCGACAAAAAAGGTATCCCACGAACTTGACTTTGCCGCTTGGAAGATGTCGACGGTGTTGATAGATATGCACATAGACGTCTCGCTTTTTATCAATAACAGTGCCTCTATAATGCCTGAACTCATTCAGCACATGTGTTTCTGGATGTAACAAAGGTTTTGTCATGCTCACCCTCAGAAAATCTCAAGATCGCGGCTATGCCGATCATGGCTGGCTGAAAAGTTTTCACTCTTTTTCGTTTGCAGGGTACCGCGATGCCCAATTTATGGGCTGGGGTAATCTGCGGGTGATCAATGAAGACCGCATTGAAGCGGGGCAAGGGTTTGGCGAACATAGTCACCAGAATATGGAGATCATTAGCTATGTGCTCTCGGGTGAGCTGGCGCATCGTGATAGCCTGGGCAACGTCAAAAGCATCCCACCAGGTGATGTGCAACGCATGAGCGCGGGCACCGGTGTGCAACATAGTGAATTCAATCATGCGGCAGGGCAACAGACTCACTTTTTGCAAATTTGGCTTATGCCTAACCAGCAAAATATAAAGCCGAGTTACGAGCAAAAGACCGTACCTGCACAAAAAAAACAAGGCGCACTCGTCTTGATTGCCTCTGAAGAAGGTCAGGATGATGCCGTAAAAATTTACGCTAATGCCAAACTTTATGCAGGCTTGTTTGAGCAGACACAAACAGCGAGCCTCACGCTTGACCCAACCCGTAAAGCCTACGTTCACCTGATCAAAGGCGAGCTTAAGGTGAACGACATCAGCCTAAGCGCTGGTGACGCTTTATTCGTCGCAGATGAAACCGTACTGACCCTAACCGATGGTCTCAATGCTGAAGTGTTGATTTTTGATCTAGCAGCTTGAGCCAGCCAACCCAGACGTACAACCTTCAAAATCTTCAGCTCTGCAGTCTGACGCCTTGACGTCTAGGCCACGCACGCACTCACAGGTCTAGCAACCCGCGTGCGTGACATAGCTGGATCTCACACTCTAAAATCGCGAACGATTTTTCCGTGCGCCACAGCGGCCTGTTCGTACTCTGGTTTGCGCCAAGTTTCAAGCAAAGCCTCAGCGTACCATTGCTGCATGCTTGGCAGGCTCAGCATCCTTTCAACATATGACTGGGCCTGTTGGCTGAGCTGCAAACCATAGCTTTGCACTCTGAAAATGACAGGGGCAAAAAACGCGTCAACGATGCCCTAGTCTTTGCCGGCAAGATAAGGGCCACTAAACTTCGCAAGCCCTTCAAGCCATAAAGCATCGATACGCTCAACGTCTGCCCGCAAGCCTTCCTCGATTTTTTCAAGCGCCACACGAATGCCGCAATTCATCGGGCAGAGGCTACGAAGCGTCTGAAATCCCGAATGCATTTCGGCTGTCGCACTACGCGCCCAAGCTCGGGCAGCCATGTCAGTCGGCCAACACCCCGGATATTGCTCGGCTAAATACTCACAGATTGCCAGCGAATCCCAAATGAATAGGCCATTTGCCTCGAGACAGGGCACTTTCGCGGTGGGCGAAAATTGTTTGAAGGCCGAGGGCTGGGATCCTGCCGCAAAAGGCACCAGCACCTCATCGAACACAATGCCGCGCGCATGCAATAAAGCCCAAGGTCTAAGCGACCAAGAAGAGTAATTTTTATTTGCGATATATAACTTCAACTTGAACTCCCTTTACTAGCAAGATAACTGAACGACCCTAAGAATTTAGTTTATATTGATACGGAGAAAGATTCACGGATTTTGTACTGTAGTGCGCGAACGCCTGAATGGTGCTGCGCTTGAGCCCATGCA
>CAMCII010000197.1 GCA_945874505.1 Bordetella parapertussis
TCGCTCTTTGTCTACGGCAAAATGTCTGTGCTGCAAGACTATGTGCTCGATGGCATGGCAAGCGTTGGCATGAGTTCAACCAATCTGTCGCGCAATGATCCAACTGGCTACACAGGCGGGTTTAGCAGCAAAGCCGTGCTGGGTAATGATGCGCTGGTAAGTGTGGGTATCAGCCGTGGGTTTGAGTACAGTGACCTGCGCGTCACACCCTACGCACGCCTGAGCTATCAGTACGTTGGTCAAAATTCGTATGATGAAGGTAGCGGTGTTGCAGCACTGAACATTGCTCGCTTTAGCGGCAGCGCAGTCCGTGGCGTGATTGGGGTGGCAGCGGGGTCGTTGAACAAAGACCCGCTCAAAGACGAATACACCTATCGCGCCAACATCGCAGTCGGTGCCGACACTTCAGGCTTATTAAACCCAACGCTGAACACGACCCTTGGTGGTTACTCAAGCAACGTGACCACCGCTTCGGCAGGTTCTGCGTTCGTGCAGGTGGGGTTGTATGGCACGGTCAAAATTGCTGACAACGCTTACGCGTACGCAGGTGTGTCAGGTGAAGCTAGATCGGGGCAAACGCTTTACGGTGGCAGTATTGGCTTACGCATGGGGTTCTAAAAATGTGGCGAATTGAACGGATATCGAAAGAAGACGAAACGGTCTATCTCTGCAAGACAGAGCTCGGTACAAAGAGAAAATTCTGTGTGCCCGGTGCCTTAAGTGCGACGATTGAAGACGGTCAGCTATGTATTCAGGCCTCTACAGGCTGGGTATGGTCAATCGACCCTGAGACAGGCGCTAGGCGACGCTTTCGCAAGAATTGATCTTGATCCATTCACAAAAATAACGAACGACTTATTGATTATTCAGCGCAATCAATTCAGACAATGAACGCAGACGTAGCTTGTACATCATCTCAGATTTGTATTCTTTGACTGTCGATAAGGCAACACCTAGTTCATCGACAAGCTCACTATTGCTATAGCCTTTAGCCAGTAAACCAAACACTTGTCGCTCGCGTGGCGACAATGAAGCGAGTTTTTGCTCAAACTCTGACTTTCGAACCACTTCATGCATGCGCTGAATATCGAGTTCAATGGCCCTAGCCACGGCGGTCAACAGACTCTCACGCCGAAAGGGTTTGACCAAAAATTCGAGAGCACCTTGCTTCATGGCTTTAATGGCCTGAGGAACGGTACTTTCACCACTGATAAAGACGAAAGGGATTTGGCGACCCTGATTAAGCAACTTGGTCTGCAATTCAACTCCCGACATACTTGGCATGCGGACATCAGTCACGATGACCGCAGGAATCACCTCAACATACTGCTTTAAAAATTCTTGCGGATCGCGATACGGATAGACCCGATATCCAACAAAGCTCAGGATTTCATGAATACTTTCACGCAAATCATCATCATCCTCGACGAGAAATATATGACCAGCTAAAGAAGAGCGACTACCGCTAGAGCTACTGGAAATATTCATGAAGCACGCGTCAAAAAATTGAGCTATTAGAGGGACAAAGTGGATCCTATTGTCTCGAAATTAAATTCAAACGTACAAGAGTTATCATGACAAAAAACTCAAAAAAAACATACCCGACGACCGGAGGGTGATCCGTTGAGTGACGCTAATCAATAGTAATCTTCACGCCATCTGTCTTCAGCAAGTCAGCCAGCTTCTGAGTCTCACTCTTCAAAAACTGCCTGAACTCTTCTTGTGTGCGCGACTGCACCACTAATCCAGTTCGCGCTATCGCCTGCTTAACTGCAGGGTCTGCCACGGCTTGCTTCAACGCCTCATGCAACTGCTTTTGCACAGACGGCTCGACACCTTGTTGCGTCAAAAACCCGTACCACGTCCCAAACACCATATCGAGGCCCAACTCTTTCAGTGTCGGCACCTCGGGCGCATCGGGATGGCGCTCTGCTGCCGCAATACCGATCGCCTTCAGTCGACCTGCTTTCACATTCACCATTCCAGTGGGAATATCAAAAATCCCCATAACCTGACCACCAAACAAGTCGTTTAAGGCGGGCCCCATGCCCTTGTAGGGCACATGCGTAATTTTGATCTTCGCCGCATGAGCAAAAAGCTCGGCTGCAATGTGCGCGCTTGAACCGTTACCTGACGAACCCAGCACCAACCCAGTTGGGCTTGCTTGAGCCAGCGCGATAACTTCGGCTAAGTTTTGCGGGGGCAGCTTGGCATTGATATAGAGCAGGCTGGGTGCAGTCCCTATTAAGAACAGGGGTGCAAGTGAACTTGGCTGATAGCTGAGGTTTTCTTTCAGCAAAGGATTAGATGTATAGGCGTAGGCAGTGACTAATAAGGTATAGCCATCTGCCGGGGCTTGGCTCACATACTGGGTACCGATGATCGTACCCCCGCCCCCGCGATTCTCAGTGACAACCGATTGCCCCCACAATTGTGAAAGATAGTGTGCGATTGAGCGGGCAAAAATATCAGTGCTGCCCCCAGGCGGATACGGCACAACAATCGTGACGCGTCTTTCAGGAAATGCTGCGTTGCAAGAGAACGCTGCAAGCGCAAGGCTAAAAACCAAGAGGGTTTTGGTAAGCCAAGGAGTTAACGCGGTGACAGATCGCTTCATTTATCTTTTCTCAAATAAATCGTTGAGGCGGCAAGGAGGCGTCAAAAACAAAGCCTTCGCTAGTCGAAAACAAGATCTTAACTATTCTGATCAATCACCGCTAGCGAGTAAGTGAGTCAGTCAACTGCCTCACACAAAACTGACTAACGGCGAAGTAAGAATAGAGTACTGCAATTAAATCAACGCCCTGATTGATAGCGCGTTAGCAAAGTCAATAGTTGCGTCAATCTCGGCATTAGATGCCAGGCCGAGATCAAATAACGCTAGCCAGTTTAAATTGAGTGACAAAGTAACGTTTAAGCCCACGCTGCAAGAATGGATTACAGTAGAGGTGACGAATGACCGTCATTCTTTGGCCTTGATTCACTAATGACCCTAAAACGTCCGCTACAAATTGCCCTGCTCGGCTGCGTGCTGTTGGCGGGCTTTATTGGATTTCGGATCTGGCAAGGGCCGCTTGTGGCAGCCTATCAGCTTAAAACCATTGATCTCACTCAAAATGTAGTCGCGACGGGGCGAATTGTTTCGACCTCGCGGGTGCAGGTAAACACCGAGATCGCGGGGGTGGTGCTCGAGCGTCGCGTCAGAGAAGGCGACCGGGTCAATGCGGGCGATATTCTGATTGTGTTGAGGGCTAACGAGTTGGCTGCAAAGGCACAAGAAGCGCAAGCGAGCCTTGAGCAACTGCAACGCGCTCGTCGGCCACTAGCGCTTGCTGCATTGAGGCAAGCTGAAGCTCAGTTTGCCCAAGCTCAGCGTGAAGCGAAACGACGCCAAGATCTTTTTAAAGCCGACTCGATTTCACGCGAAGCGCGCGAACAGGCAGAGAATCAAGAAAACACTGCCAAAGAAGCGCTCGAGCAGGCGCGCTTACTGGTCGCCTCGCTAGAGCCAGGCGCTTCAGAAGAAAACGTATTGCGTGAGCGCCTTGCCGCAGCGCGGGCCTTATTAGAAAAAACTACGATTCGCGCGCCGGTGGCAGGCACGATCTTGACGCGTAATGTCGAGCCTGGCGATGCGGTGCAACCCGTCGGCAAAGCCTTACTCGAGCTTGCCCGCGCCGGCGATACCGAAATTTTGATCCCTCTCGATGAACGCAATATTGGCAACATTGCCCTGGGCCAGGTCGGAGTGTGTATCGCTGACGCTTACCCGAACCGCCCATTCAAAGCTATTGTCAACTTCATCTCGCCAACGGTTGACCCGCAGCGCGGCACGGTCGATATCCGACTTAAAATTGACCCGGTGCCAGAGGGTCTCAAACATGACATGACACTCTCGGTAGATATCGTCACCGCCGAGCGTGCAAACACACTAGTCATCCCCAATGACGCCCTGCTCTCGGTGAGCGGCTCTCGGGCGCAAGTGCTCACCGTGCAAAGCGGCAAAGTGGTACCCACAACTATAGAACTTGGCCTCAGAGGCTTAGCGCTGACTGAAATCAAGCAAGGTCTAAAAGCAGACGACTGGGTGCTGTTAACGGCAAGCGCCAAAGAAGGGGCAAGGGTTCGACTAGCGCCTCAACCGATTCCAACACACACCCAAGGCCTGTCGTCGCGCAATGAAGCACCCGTCAAGTTCAACTGACAATGTGGATTGAATCAACCATTGCGGTGAAGTTTATGCGTCAGGGGCGCACGCAAACGGCGTTGATCATGGTGGGGATATCGGTCGGCGTAGCGGTCATCGTCTTCATTACCGCGTTGATCCTTGGTCTGCAAAGCAACATCATTGCTCGCACACTTGGTACACAGTCGCATATTCGCGTTCAACCCCCTGATGAAAAAAATATCATCACGCCTAGCCCCGAGGGTTCTGTCGCCTTAGTCACTGAAGATAAACGCGCGCAACGGCTGCGCTCAATCCTGAACTGGCAAGACGTACGTGACACCCTCGACACCTTGCCTGAAATCAAAGCAGTGTCGCCCGTGGTGTCAGGCCCAGCGTTTGCCCGTAAAGGCGAAGTCTTTAAATCGATTTCAATTCTCGGGATCGATCCGCCTCGCTATGAAAAGATTATCCCCATCAGTACCGATATTGTTTCTGGCAGATTTAAAGTCGGTGCTGGCGACGCCGTCATCGGAAAAATCCTTGCCGATGACCTAGGTTTACGGGCCGGTAATAAATTACGCATCGAATCGGGCGATGGTCGTGCAGCGGTTGTGACCATCGCCGGTATTTTTGAGATAGGCGTGCGTGATCTGGATGCACGCTTTGTCTATGTGGACTTGAAACAAGCGCAATCTCTATTAGGTTTATACGGTGGTATTAATCTGATTGATCTGACGGTAAAAGATCTGTTCGCGGCTGAAGCTACAGCCAAGAGAATCTCGCGCCTCACTGGGCTAAAAGCGGAAAGTTGGATGCAGACCAATGCACAACTCGTGAACGCGCTCGCCTCGCAAAGCCTGTCTACCTCGATCATCACTTTTTTTGTTGCGCTATCCGTCGCTTTTGGAATTGCCAGTGTGCTTGCGATAAGTGTCACTCAACGTACCCGCGAGATCGGAATTTTAAGGGCGATGGGGATTAGACGCTCGCAAATATTGCAGGTTTTTTTGCTTCAAGGTGGGCTATTAGGGCTGATTGGCTCGGCCGTAGGCGCGAGCTTTGGCTACTTACTGGTGATGGCATTTAATCAGTTTGGACCAAGGCTGTTTTATATCGAAGTGCCTTCGTACTTGATTGGCGGTGCGGCAGCCGTTGCCACGGTGGTAGGCATACTAGCGGCTCTCGCCCCTGCCTGGCGGGCCTCACGACTGGATCCTGTGCAGGCGATTCGTTATGTCTAACGCCTCTGCACCGGTTTTGTCGTTAGTCGACGTTCGTAAGTCATACAACATAGGTTCGCCCAACGAAGTTGAAATTCTGCACGGCATCAACCTCACGGTGCAAGAGAGTGATTTTTCGGCCTTAGTGGGGCCCTCGGGTTCAGGCAAAAGCACCCTGTTGAATATCATTGGGCTACTCGATCAACCGACCTCAGGTGAGCTCTACATTTTGGGTCAGCCAACCCGTGAGATGGAAGATGAAGCGCGTACCGCACTGCGCGGCAACACCATCGGCTTTGTCTTTCAGTTTCATCATTTGATCCAAGCGTTTACCTCTCTAGAAAATGTTTTGATGCCGTTGATGATCAAAGGTGGAAAACCAAAACCAGAGCTTATCGAACGCGCCAAAAATTTATTGGGTGAAGTTGGCTTAGGTGATCATCTTAATAAAAAGCCCGATGAGTTATCGGGCGGGCAGCAACAACGTGTTGCGATTGCACGTGCGTTAATCACGCGCCCTGCTCTACTGCTTGCCGATGAACCGACTGGCAACCTCGATACGAAAACGGCAGCTGAGATTTTTGCTTTGTTTAGAAAATTCAATCAGCAGTTTGGTTGTGCGGTGTTACTCGTCACGCATGATGCCCGACTATCAACCACGTGCGATCGTACGATCACACTGGTTGATGGGCAGACTGTGTAGAGCTGGCCCGACAAACTGGTCGATAGGACTGAGCAAACGACCGACAAATAACCGTCTGACTATGCCTGTTTGACTTCATGACAAAAAAACTTCAATAACCACTCTGTGACTTGCTCGGGAGCCTCTTCGTTCACGTAATGACCACAAGGCAACGCCTCACCACACACATCATGAGCGCGTTCACGCCAAATGCTTAATGGATCCGCAAACTGCTTACCCACCAGACTTGTCTTTCCCCAAAGCGCAAGTAAAGGCATCTCAAGCTTGCGACCAAGATCTGCTGTGTCTAAGTCACAATCAATCGTCGCCGCGGCGCGGTAATCGCCACACGAGCCGCGAATAGTTTTTTCATTGAAGCAACGTACATATTCGGCCCAGATCTCAGACGGGATATGGTTTAAATCCGCGGTCAGTTTTAATAATTTTTTACGCAAAAACCAATCGGCTGGAACACTGCCCATCATCCGCTCTGGCAGGTCAGCAGGCTGTGCCATAAAGGGCCAATGCCAACCCAGCATGGCACCCACTCGGCTCATCGCGTTCCACATATCAA
This sequence comes from Bordetella parapertussis, assembly GCA_945874505.1. Classification (GTDB taxonomy): domain Bacteria; phylum Pseudomonadota; class Gammaproteobacteria; order Burkholderiales; family Burkholderiaceae_B; genus Zwartia; species Zwartia parapertussis_J. The sequence continues at coordinate 6,645 of CAMCII010000197.1, forward strand.
GCGTGGGGACAATATCGATCACTGCAGCTTTTAGGATTTTTTCAGGGTGGTCGAGGCACATACGATGCACTGTTCGAGCCCCACGATCGTGGCCCGCGACATAGAATTCGTTATAGCCTAGTGCTTGCATCACTTCGACTTGATCTTGCGCCATCGCCCGAAATGAGTAGTTGGCATAGTCAGCATCTTCAATCGGGGCTGAGCTATCGCCGTAGCCACGCAAATCTGCAGCGACCACATGAAAGTTTTTCGCTAAGCGTGGGGCCACCTTGTGCCAGGCGACATGCGTCATAGGATTGCCGTGTAAAAGCAGTAACGGCGGCCCTTCGCCTCCATGGCGCAAACGAATTGTTGCCCCTGAGGTTTCAATATCTTTCAAAGCAAAGTCGGGCATGATCATCATAAGCCTGTCTATCTTTAGTTTTCGTTCATCAATCGGCAGATAAGCCTCGCCCAAGCTGGCAGGCAACGGTGTAAGGCAGACCCAACCACACTGCAGCGTCACATGCT
>CAMCII010000198.1 GCA_945874505.1 Bordetella parapertussis
CAACCGTTGTTGACACCAGGCCAAGTGATCGATCTCGTCGGCGGCCGCGCGATCAAACAATGCCGCGCTCGAAGCGTCTTTGCTAGCTGCGGCCTGCCCTCGATACAGAGCCTGTGCGCAAACCTCACCAACATGATTGACGCGCATTAAGCCGGCTGAGTGTGTGGTCTCTGCTTTGGTTAACTCTGGCGCAACGTCGGGCGTGGCTGCCCCAGCCGGATTAGGCCGAGCCGCCGCAGCCTGCCCCGCCAGAACCTGCAGAGCCACGTCAATTTCAGCGATGAAGGGATCGAGCCAATGTTGGCGACGAGTAAAGTGCGATGAGCCAACTGAAACCGCTTGGGAGGTTGCCATACATGACCTTAAGGTGAGACCCGCCTCGATCTGAAGGCAGAGAGCTGTGGCTCGAATTTTAAGGCTCTAGGCAAGATTTTGCTTAAAACTTGATTATCATTCTGACTTAACTGTTAAGGATTGCATATGGAAGTCAAAATCGATTGGGGTGGTCCCGACGGCATGCTGTTCGTGGCGCAGACCGGAACTGGGCATATTGCAGCCATGGATGGCGCTCCCGATGGCGGCGGCCATAACCTTGCCCCGCGTCCGATGGAGCTCTTGCTGGTGGGCACAGGGGGGTGCACGGCCTACGATGTGGTGTTGATTCTGAAGCGCGGACGCCATGCCATCGTTGGTTGCTCGGTTAAGCTGATTGCAGAGCGCGCAGAGATTGATCCCAAAGTGTTTACCAAAATCCACTTTGTGTTTACGGTTACAGGACACAACCTGCCTCGCGCTGCAGTCGAGCGCGCCATTGCGCTGTCACACGAAAAATACTGCTCAGCTTCAGCGATGCTTGCGCATACCGCAGCAATCACTTGGGCCGCTGAAATTGTCGACACTGGCGGCGCTGCCGCCGAGAAATCCTAAACACAAGATTCGCGTATATGAACCAATACGAAACCTTCATGCGCCACGTCTACACGACTGGCGTGAACAAGACCGATCGAACCGGAACCGGCACCCGCTCGGTCTTTGGCTATCAGATGCGGTTTGATCTGGCAAAAGGGTTTCCGTTGGTCACAACAAAAAAACTGCATACCCGCAGCATTTTTATTGAGCTCTTATGGTTCTTACGGGGCGACTCAAACGTCAAATGGCTGCAAGACAATGGCTGCAGCATCTGGGACGAGTGGGCGAGGTCTGACGGTGACTTGGGCCCCGTCTACGGAGTGCAGTGGCGCTCGTGGCCGACCCCTGATGGCCAGCATATTGACCAGATCAGTCAGGTGCTTGAGCAAATTCGCAAAACCCCCGATTCGCGCCGCCTGATTGTGTCGGCCTGGAACGTCGGTGAGATCAAAAATATGGCGCTGCCGCCCTGCCATGCCTTCTTTCAGTTTTACGTCGCGCAAGGCAAGCTATCGTGCCAGCTTTATCAGCGAAGCGCCGATATCTTTTTAGGGGTGCCCTTCAACATCGCTAGTTACGCGCTGTTGACGCACATGGTGGCGCAGCAGTGCAACCTTGAAGTCGGCGATTTTGTCTGGACCGGCGGCGATTGCCACATTTACAGCAATCACTTCGAACAGGTTGAATTGCAACTCTCACGCGCGCCTAACCCTTATCCGAAGCTTGCCTTGCAGCGCAAGCCAGACTCTTTATTCGATTACCGCTACGAAGACTTTGTGATTGAGAATTACGAGCACCATCCACATATCAAGGCACCTGTTGCCGTTTGATTTCGTTCAAGAGAGTTGGCTGATGCAGCTGAATGTCATTGTTGCCTATGCCCGCAACCGTACCATCGGGCGAGACAACACCTTGCCCTGGAAGCTACCCGGTGATTTAGCGCACTTTAAGCGCACGACCCTGGGGTACCCTATTGTGATGGGACGTAAAACATGGGATTCACTAGGAAGACCATTACCTGGGCGACGTAATATCGTCATTACGCGCGACGCGAGCAAGGCGTTCGTTGGCGCAGAGGGCTTCACAAGCTTGTTTGAAGCACTCGAAGCCGTCAAAGATACCGAGCAAGTATTTGTCATCGGCGGTGCGCAACTTTACAGAGAAGCGCTGCCGTTGGCGCACCGCGTCATCGCGACCGAGATACAAGCCGATATTGAAGGCGATGCTGTGTTTGATCCGCTTGATAAAGCAGTGTGGCATGAAACCTCTCGTCAGCCTCAACCCGCAGAAAACGGACTGGTTTACGATCTGGTCGAGTACCATCGCCTCAAAGGCTAAGTGATGAACAGAAAACTACTCAGTGTCGTCAGTGCGCTGGCTCTCCTCTTTGTACTCTACGCTGGTACCAGCTGGTACATCGGCGGGCGTGTGCAAGCCGAAGCCAACACGGTCATCGATTCGCTCAATACTTACATCGCAAAAAACTGGTCAGATCAAGTTCGTGTCAGCGTGCGTAGCTATCAACGTGGCATATTCACAAGCGAGGCCTCATACCTTTTGACCTTTCCTGCCAGCAAAACGGCGACGCTAAGCCCCGAAGTCTTGGTGGTCAACCGGATCACGCACGACGCTCTGTCTCTCGAACAAATTGCTCAGGGTAAATTCGAATGGTTATCCGCGTCCATTCACACCACACTGGCACCCACTGCTTTCACCGAGGCGCTCTTCAGAGCCACCGGAGGACAATCGCTGATTGACGGACACACGCAACTGAATGTAAAAGGCTTGGCCAAGCTCGACTGGGTGATTCGCCCGGTCAATCACACACAAGACACCGTACGCTCGCGCTTTGCCGGGGCTACCTTGGTCGCTGAAATCGGCCCTAACTTCCATCACACCAAAGGTGAGCTCAAAGTCAAGGCGCTGAACATTACCAATGGCAAAGTCACACTCGACATGAAAGCAAGCCGCCTGCACACCGACACCCATCCAGGGCAGTCAGGTCTGAGCATCGGTATCAGCGGCGCGGATATCGGAGAGCTCACCCTCACGTCTTTAAATTTCCCGACCGTGACGGCCAAACAAATCAATACACGTTTAATTTTGAATGAGAAGGACAATCTATTAACCGGACAGTCTCAGTACGATATCGAACGCCTGACAATCGATAAAAAAGACTGGGGCGCGCTAGAGCTCACAGCCTCATATGACAAACTGAACGGCAATGCCGTTAAGTCACTAGGTGATCTGTACACCACTATTCTGACCCGCTTCCTGAATAGCGAACCTGAGGCCGACTTAACGACTGCGGCAGACCTGAAGCAGTTTTGGGGCCATTTCCAGACACTCGTTAAAAACAGCCCGACGGTCAGACTCGACCCGTTGATTTGGCAAACGGCAAATGGTCAAAGCTCAATTACCTTAAGCACGGTACTCTCCCCAGTCGATCTGCGCAGCGGTGGTCTGGGCTTGAATGGTAATCCGATCCAAACAATTGATGCCACGATTGCGATCTCACGAGCAATGGCGGTTGGGGTACGCACCACCGCTCTTGAAGCGAACGGCGCCAAACCAGCTCAGGCTAAAAGCACTGCCGAAAAAGACGTCGCGGGCGCGCTTGAGGCCGCTGCCAAATTAAAGCTGGGCGCACTCAAGGGCGACCGCTTCGCCGCCCAACTGAGCTTCAAAGACAATGTGTTTAAAGTCAACGGGCAGGTAATTTCAACCGAGACCTTGCTCACGTTGGCGTCTGCACTGGTCCCAGCCAGTTGGCTTTCGACAGAACCCGTTGCAAGTGCAGATGGGCCCGACGAGGCGGCCGCCATCAGGCATCTAGATCCCTCCGTCTTGGCCAGTATATTGTCCGCAGCTGACTTCACTTTTGAAGAGGTGAAAGATGAGCAAGGCGATCCGCTCCTGAAGGTCTCACCCGGAGACTCAGGCGCCGCCAAAATCGATATGCTGTTTGTGGGATGTGGCAACGATCCAAGCTGCGAAGACGTGCTGTTGCGCGCGACTTACTCTCCGAATAAGCCGGTCGCACTAAAAGTGGCGAACGATTGGAATTTGCGTAATCGTTGGGCGCGCGCCTTCGTCAACGACAAAAAAGAGGCCGTGATCGAGATGGATATCAGTGCGTACGGGGGCATTGGCCGCGATGCCGTTGAAGGCATGGTGAACACTTTCTTTAAGGTCGTGCGGGATTTTTCTAAAGAACTTCATAATACGAATTAACGTGAGGGCTTACGCCCTCACGCCACTACCCCGGGGTCGCTATGCGTACGCCTCGATCGGCAAGCAGGCACACACCAAGTTACGATCACCCCAAGCGTTATCGACACGGCCGACTGGTGGCCAATACTTGTTGTCACGCAAACTGGCCACGGGATAAGCCGCTTGTTGGCGCGGATAATCGTGATGCCAGTCTTCAGCGAGCAGCATCTGCGCCGTGTGTGGCGCATTCTTGAGTACGTTATCGGTGGCATCGCGTTCACCTCGCTCGATTTGAGCAATTTCTTGGCGAATCGCAATCATGGCCTCAACAAAGCGATCAAGTTCGGCTAACCCTTCAGACTCAGTTGGCTCAACCATCAAGGTACCTGCCACCGGAAAACTCATCGTGGGTGCATGAAACCCATAGTCCATTAAGCGCTTGGCAATGTCTTCGGCCGAGATGCCAGAGGCTTCTTTGATAGCGTGCATATCAAGAATGCACTCGTGTGCCACACGACCGTTGCGACCGCTGTACAACACGGGATAGTGTCCGGCCAAACGACGCGCGACGTAGTTAGCACTTAAGATCGCGACTTCGGTGGCACGACGTAACCCTGACGCACCCATCAACGAAATGTACACAAACGGAATTGGCAAAATACTGGCCGAACCAAACGGTGCTGCCGACACCGGGCCCACAGGCACCTTGCCAGACAGCGTACCGTTTTCGCCGACAACACCCGGCAAGAACGGCGCCAAATGCGCACGCACACCGACTGGGCCAACACCGGGCCCACCGCCGCCATGTGGGATGCAGAACGTCTTGTGCAGGTTCAGGTGCGATACGTCTGAGCCAAATTTTCCAGGCTGAGCCACTCCGACCATGGCGTTCATGTTCGCGCCATCCATGTAAACCTGACCCCCAGCGGCGTGGATCATGTCACAGATGCCCGTGATAGCCTCTTCAAACACACCGTGCGTAGAAGGATAGGTGACCATCAAGGCGGCTAGGCGCTCGCCCGCCTGAGCAATCTTGGCCTGAAGATCTTCGAGGTCGACGTTGCCGTGCGCGTCAGACTTCACGACTACAACGTTCATCCCAACCATATTGGCCGAGGCGGGGTTGGTACCGTGTGCCGACGAAGGGATCAAACAAATATCACGCTGCGCCTGATGATTGGCACGGTGATAGGCACGAATCGCGAGTAGCCCCGCATACTCACCTTGGGCACCAGAGTTTGGCTGCAAACTAATCGCGTTGTAACCGGTAATCTCGCACAGATCTTTTGACAAACGCTCAATCATGGTTTGATAACCTCGCGTCTGCTCGGCCGGTGCAAAAGGGTGAATGCTTGCAAATTCAGGCCAGGTCACCGGAATCATCTCAACGGTCGCGTTGAGTTTCATGGTGCAAGATCCGAGCGGAATCATGGTGCGGTCAAGCGCCAGATCTTTATCTGACAATTTACGCAAGTAACGCAACATGTCGGTTTCGGATTGAATACTCGAAAAAACTGGATGGCTCAAAATCGCCTGTTTGCGCTTCACGGCGCCAGGGATACCTGGCAAGCCGGTGAGTGATACCGGGATCGCCGGCGCAGCTTTGCCAAGCGCACCGGCAAAGAGTGCAACCAGTTGTTCAAGGTCGTCAGCCGTCACCGTTTCATCTAGCGAGATCGAGAGTTGCGTTGCATTCACATGACGAAAGTTGATGCGAGCAGAGCGTGCTGCTTGCAAGATTTTGTCTGTTTGTGCACCCGTGTCTAACAACAAGGTATCAAAGAATGTGTCATTGACAACTTGAGCGCCCAACGAGGTCAAGGCTTGACCTAGCAGCGCTGTCGCGTGCTGTACGCGTGTCGCCATGGCGGTCAGTCCCTTAGGGCCATGCCACAACGCATACATACTCGACATCACAGCAAGCAACACCTGCGCGGTACAAATGTTTGACGTGGCTTTTTCGCGGCGAATATGTTGTTCACGAGTTTGCAAAGCCAGCCGCAGCGCTGGATTACCGTGCGAGTCTTTTGACACACCCACCAAACGCCCAGGCATATTGCGTTTGAACGCATCTTTACAGGCCATAAAGCCCGCATGGGGGCCGCCAAAACCAAAAGGAACGCCAAAGCGTTGCGCCGAACCAATCGCGATATCTGCATCCCAGTGGCCAGGGGGCTCAAGCAGGGTAAGCGCCAAGAGGTCTGTTGCACAGGCTACCACACCACCTTTTGCATGCACTTGGGCCGTCATCGCCCGGTAGTCAGCGACCGCGCCCAACGAGTGCGGATATTGCACCAGTAACCCAAAACAATCTGGCACACCTTTGAGTTCATCGCCCACCACCACGTCAATATCCAAGCCATCGGCGCGAGTACGAATCACCTCGATGGTTTGCGGGTGGCAATGCTGCGAAACAAAAAATACTTTGCTGGCTGCTTGCGAGGCTCTGCGCGCCAGCGTCATTGCTTCAGCCGCTGCGGTGCCCTCGTCAAGTAACGAGGCATTTGAAATATCAAGCCCAGTCAGGTCAGCCACCATCGTCTGATAGTTCAAAATCGCTTCAAGACGTCCTTGAGAGATCTCGGGCTGATAAGGCGTGTACGCTGTGTACCACGCTGGGTTTTCAAGGATATTGCGCAAAATGACGTTGGGCGTATGGGTGCCGTAATAGCCCTGACCGATGTAATTGCGAAAGACCTGATTGCCCGCTGCGATTTTTTTCATCTCAGCGAGCACGTCGGCCTCGGCACGCGGGGCAGCAAGATTAAGCTCTCGTGTCATGCGAATATTGGCGGGCACGACCTCTTGCATCAAGGCCTCGAGACTGGGCGCCTCGATTGCCTCGAGCATGCGTTGTTGATCAGCCTCACTGGGGCCGATATGGCGAGGAATAAATTCGCCTGAGGTATCCATAGCATTTGACATAGTGGTGGCCTTAGCTTGCGTCGGCGACAGCCTGATAGCCTGCTGCATCGAGCAAGCCATTGACATCGGCTGGGTTATTCGCTTTGATTTTAA
>CAMCII010000199.1 GCA_945874505.1 Bordetella parapertussis
AGCCTACATGCGCGATCGGTTGAACATCCCCTTTGCCTGGGATGCCACGCTACGCGGCTATGCCATGACGCGTCAGCCGACAGACGGTAAAACCTTTGAGCTGCCCGGCGTCTGGTTTAACCAGCAAGAGATTCATTCGCTGCTGACCATGATCGAGTTGATCTCAAAGCTCGAGCCCGGTGGGTTGTTGCTGCCGCATGTGGCACCGTTTAAGGCCCGCCTTGAGGGCTTGTTAGACGAAGGCATCGGCTGCTCAAAAGAGGCCATGAATCGAATCCGCATTCTGCCGATGGCGCAGCGACAAGTTTCAAGCGACTATTTTGAAATGATTGCCCACGCTTTGGTGCGACGCAAACGACTCGATATCAAACACTTTGCGCGTCAAACTGGGCAGACCACCGAGCGACAAGTGTCGCCGCAGCGTTTAGTGTATTACCGCGACAATTGGTACATGGACGCCTATTGCCACATGCGCGAAGGCCTGCGCAGCTTTGCCTTGGATGCGCTGAGCGGCGTTCAACTCGTAGATAAGGCCGCCAAGAATGTGCCAGAGACAGAACTGCGCGAGATGTTCGAAACCAGTTACGGAATTTTTTCAGGTAAAAATCGCCAAGTCGCCAAACTAAAGTTCACCCCCTTCAGAGCCCAGTGGGTCGCGCGCGAAGTCTGGCACCCCGAGCAAGTGGGTGAGGTGCATCAAGACGGAAGCTACACACTAGAAGTACCCTATGGCGAAGACTGGGAGTTGATTCAAGACATCTTGCGCCAAGGCCCTGATGTTGAAGTGCTAGCACCGGCGGCATTGAAGAAGAAAGTGAAAGAGACTGTACAGAATATTTTGAAGCTCTATTAAAACAATGAACCTTTCCTACTTTAGAGATCGCTTTCACAATACCGAATCAGCGTATCTGCTTGCCAGACGGGCAAACAGCCCAGATCTGAATCCGTATGCTTTAAAAGCCATTGAACAAATCATTACTGAGCGAGGCGAGCAGCTGCCTGCTCTGGTCTTTAAAAATAATGTCGAGTCGCAGCCATTGAAAGACCGCAAAGCGTTTAAGTTTTGGCGCTTCATAGACTCAATGTCTAAAGTGTTCGCAATGAAGGTTCAGAATGTTGGGCTGAATAAAAGTTTTTTTGCCTTGTTGTCGATCGGCGCAGTGGTGGCGGCTATCGCGCTTAGCGATGATATTGCCCCGCTTAAAACGTTTGTTGAGGATACGACCTCACCCCGATGGTATGTACATGGTCTGATCCACGGTGGCGACTTTGATGATTTGCAAAAAAAACTAGTACCGTACAATATCAAAGTGATGCCTCGTGGTTGTATTGTTCATGCTGATGAATATAAAAAGGATACGCAGAATAATCAGCGAGTGTACGACGCTGGTTCAGATGACTTGAAGCGATTGCTGCGCAAACCAAGTGCTCAAGATCTAGTGGTTAAAAATGGGTAAAAAATTTTTGCTAGCCGCTGTTGTCACTTTTCTTTCAATGGCTTTAGGAGTGGCTTTTTACTCTGACGGGTCTCTTGTTGGTGTACGGCCTTATTATCTGGGCAACGTAGTTATTTATTCTATTTTCGCCTACCCACTGGCAGCGGCAATCGTGGTTTGGGAGCACAACTCACCGATGGTTTTGAAATGCTTATCAGCCAGCACTGGTTTTGTGATTAGTCTATTTTTCATCTCGCAGATCGCACCAGTTGCCGCGATGTCGTCTGAAATCAACCCATCATTTGCAGTCGTAGACAAATTGGTTCTCGTCTTTTCGTGCTTTATTTTGTCAACAACGCTAACTTCAGTCGTTGGACGAATCTCGATAATTTTATGGCATCTGTTTCGGTATTTGACTTTGAAAATGAAGAAACTCAGCAGGGCATTGCCTAATCAATGGAGTGATGTCTGACAGTGAACCTTTCAGCCAAGTCTCGTAGCTGTCAGGGTTCAAGATCACCACCATGCGCTTTTCGTCTTGTGGCTTGTGTAACAACTTGAACACTGCGTGGTCATCTGCATTGACTGTGAGCATGGTGTAGCTGTCTACCCAACCAACCGGTGAACGCCAAGTCGACCATATCCCCGCAATGCCCATGGGTTCATCATCGGCCCGTGAAACCTCAGCAGCCACAGCTTTGCCCGTGCGCCAATCCGGCTCAAACACTGACAGCGCCGGAATAATACAGCGCTGACCTTTTTTCCAGGCATCGCGAAACGTGGGCTTTTCAGCGATCGTTTCACTACGCGCATTAAACGTACCCTTGACCTTGCCATCTTTAGACCAATGCGGAATCAAGCCCCAGTGGCCGATCAGTGCCTCGCGCGCAGGGACGGCTTCGTCGCCGACCTTAGCGTAAGGGTGAGGGCGGATGAAGAGCCCCTGGTAGCCCGGCCACATGTCAGGCTTGCCGATATGCTCGAGCGGGCCTAGCTCAAACGCTTGGCGTAAGTGGTTGACTTGAGTCACAGGTTTATAGTGGCTGCACATGGGTGGGGTATAGATGGCTATGAAGAGGGGGCACGTCTGGTCGTTGGGTACAAATAGTTTAGAGCAAGTAGAACCTTCAGTTCAGCAGTCTCAGTATTCAACGGTACAGCTCTTGGGGCGCGACCTTCGGCAAAGCAACACAGAGCGGATTCTAGGGTTCATAATAGGGTGCCGCCCATCCAGTGTTTAGACCCACCAGAAGGGGTTAGCTATGATTTCGTTGAGTCTCGTTCAAAATCTACGACAACAGCTGATGTTGCGCTTGCCCTTTTCAGGCATGGCGCTCGAGGATGTTGATTTATTAATTGAGTGCTCGAGCGAAGTCTATTTCGCACCCAATGAAGTCATTCTTTCGCCTGCGGACGGCCCGCCCGCCTGTCTCTATTTGATCCGCCAAGGGCGTATTTCCGAAAAACGCATATCGCCAGGGCTCAGTGATTCAGCCTTCGAGCTCGAGGCGGGCGAATTGTTTTCTGTCAGCGCCAGCCTAGCGGCCAAGCCTGTTGCCGCAATCTACGTCGCAATCGGAGATTGTTTTTGTTTGACGCTTCCTGCTGCCGTCATGCAAACGTTAGTGGATCGTTCTAAACCTTTCCGAGATTTTATTCATAACAGCGTTTGGATGTTGTTAGAGCAATCACGCCAGGCCTTGCGAAACAACTTCGCGTCTAAGGCGTTGCTAGAGCAATCTTTAGAAACGCGCCTCGGAGACCTGGTTCGTCGCACGCCTATCACAACGTCTGCGCAAACGTCTTTACGAGATGCCTTGACAGTTATGCATACAAAGCGAGTGGGTTCAATGTTAGTCGTTTCAGAAGAAGGATTAATGATAGGAATTCTGACGCGTTATGACGTGCTTGACCGCGTCACGTTGGCCGGCTTGAGCCTTGACACCCCCATCGGTCAGGTAATGTCGACAGAGGTCAAGACGCTGACGGTTGATCACACGGCAGAGTCTGCGGCAGTGATGATGTCGCGCTTTGAGATTCGTCATGTGCCAATTGTTGATTTGCGAAATCGTGTTGTGGGGTTGATCGCAGAAAGAGATTTGTTCGCTCTACAGCGCCAGTCTCTAGGAACCATTAGCTCCCTGATTCGCCAGGCTGATGATGTGATTGGGCTCAAAGAGTGTGCTTACAACATTCGGAGGTTCGCCCGTAACTTATTAGGGCAAGGGGTCAGTGCTCGACAATTAACGTTTTTAGTCAGTCATTTAAACGATGTTTTGACAGAGCGCTTGATTACACTGCTCGCTCAGTCTCATGGCCTTGAGTTGAGCTCTTTTGTCTGGATGTCGCTCGGTTCAGAAGGCCGTAGCGAGCAAACGATCGCGACCGATCAAGATAATGCCCTGCTGTATCAGCAGTCTGACAATCTCAACGAAAAAAATAGGTATTTGACCTTCGCGAAAGAGGTCAACGATGCGCTTGATGTTTGCGGCTATCCGCTTTGCAAGGGCAACATCATGGCAAGCAATGCCTCTCTATGCTTAACCGTTGACGAATGGAGAACGCGCTTCATGCATTGGATTGAGCATGGCTACCCAGAGGATTTGCTCAAAGCAGGAATTTTTTTTGACTTTCGAGGTTTGGCAGGTAATGTAGATTTACTCAAAAGTCTGAGAGAAGAGGTGACAACTGCCGCGGCGCGCACGCCACGCTTTATCAAGTTATTGGCAGATGCAGCACTGGCGAATCGTGTACCACTGAACTGGCTGGGTAGTTTAGAGACCAAGATACTAGACGGTAAGTCGATCATTGACTTGAAGCTCCAAGGGACAGCGCTTGTCGTAGAAACAGCGCGTATTTACGCCTTGGCCCTAGGCATTGAAGAACTCAACACGCAAGATCGTTTGGCAGCGATTGGGCGAGCTTTGGGGCTGGCTCAAACAGAAACGGATGCCTGGATTGCCGCGTTTCAATTTTTACAAACACTGCGGTTGGCCATTCAAATAGATCATGATCCGATCGCTGGTAACCCTAATGCGATCGAGGTAGACAGCTTGAACGCGGTTGATCGCAGTATTTTGAAAGAGTCGATGGCCAGAATTCGTTCGTTACAGCAGCGGTTAGAGCTCGATTATGTTCGATAGTTTTCTTCGTTCACTCAGAGCCTTGTGGGGCGATGAAGTTGCTCGGCGCTCGACTGTACCTGAGCGATGGATTATGGTGGATGTTGAGACGACGGGTTTGAATCCAGCAAAGGATCGTTTATTGGCCATTGCTGCCGTTGCCTTGCACCGAGACGCTTTGACTAAAAACTTGCGCGTGGCGATCGGCGATAGTTTTGAGGTGGTCTTAAGGCAAGATCAGCCCTCTGATAAAGATAATATCTTGATCCACCATATCGGTGAGCACGCGCAAACTGAGGGTGAAGCACCGGCGGTTGCTCTTGAAGAATTTCGCGCTTGGGTCGGGTCATCGCCGTTGCTTGCTTATCACGCTGCGTTCGATGCGCAGATGATTCAGCGCGCTTATCGCTCACATCATTTATCTCCTTTCAAAGGCGATTGGCTCGATGTAGAACCGCTCGCTCGCTTATTTGGCGGTAATGCGCGCGCGAAGGCGTTGGATGACTGGTTGGCACATTTCAATATTGAATGTGCTGTTCGTCATCAGGCTGCTTCCGACGCCTTTGCGACGGCGGAGCTTTTACTGAGACTGTGGCCTGCGATCAGACAAGAGACGCAAACGTGGCGTGGGATGACACGTTTGGCTAAAGCTGCGGCTTGGATTCAGCCATAATTTACCGGACGGCGCGGAACGCTTCGGCCTTTAGGCCGGGGAGGATCTCAACGCGGCCGACGCCGATACAAGATCGTCGCGATCATTTCTTGCACGGTTGTGTCATGCTGATTCACAATATTGCGCTTAAAGGTAATGGTCCCTCGGTCAGGTTTACTTGATTCTTTTTTTTCAATGACCGTTGATTTCATCCGAATGGTATCGCCGTGTTTAACTGGCGCAAGCAAGCGCCATTTATCGATCTGTACTAAGGCCAGCAGCGTACCGTCGTTAATGCCGCTCGCATATTGCAAGCCACCGGCAACACCATAAATCAACGGGCCATGCGCAATGGGTTCGCCAAATTGTGTCGTTTTGCAGTATTCAAAGTTGGTGTGCACCTCATTAAAATCGCCTGACAAACAAGCAAAATTAACGATATCTGTGCTGGTGATTGTGCGCGCGGGCGTCACGAACTCTGCACCCACTTCAAAGTCTTCAAAATAACGGCCCCTGACTGCTGGTGTTGCGGTTGTCATGTGAATCTTCCTTGATTAGTACGAACCCATAAAATCTTTCTTGCCGATTTCGACGCCATTGTGTCGTAGCAAGTTGTACGCCGTTGTGACATGAAAGAAAAATTGCGGCATGCCGTATTTCAAGGCGTAATCTTCGACCGATAGTTTTTTCTCTTTCGGGGTACCGGGGCGTAAGACAATCTCTTTGACTGCGCTACCCTCTAATTGAGCGGCGGTAAAGCCGTCAATCAGCGCAAGCGTCTTCGAGATGCGTTGCTGGAGTTCAGCGAAGCTCTGTTCAGTATCTTCGTAGGCAGTGACTTCAACGCCTGCGATACGTGAAGGCACACTTTTTGCAAAATCACAGGCAATTTGCACTTGGCGAACTAGCGCAAGCATGTCGGGAAACAAACGCGATTGCAATAATGTTGCCGAATCGAATTTTCGCTGCTCGGCATACTGCTCGCCTTTTTTGAGCACGTCGCCGAGTGCCAAGAGCATCTGTTTTAAAACAGGAACAGTGGCGGTGTAGATAGAAACAGACATAGGATTCCGTTATGTTAGGGGTGAGTGAAGAGAATAACTGAGAGATTGCTAACGCCCGCCAGCAACGTCTAGTATTGTTGTGGTGACATAGCTCGCCTCGTCTGAAACAAGCCAGATAATGCCCTGCGCGACTTCAAGCGCTGTGCCGCCTCGTTTCATTGGCACAAGGTGCTCAAGTTCACGCACGCGGTTTGGGATTCCGCCCGAGGCATGAATTTCTGTGTCAATCAGGCCTGGTCTCACAGAGTTCACCCGAATCCCTTCATTGGCGACCTCTTTGCCTAAGCCGAGTGTAAACGTGTCGACGGCACCTTTAGCCGATGCGTAATCCACATATTGCCCTGGGGCGCCGATCCGCGCTGCAGCGCTGGATACGTTGACGATGGCACCGCCTTTTCCGCCGTGGCGTGTGCTCATACGCTTGACGGCCTCACGGCTGCAAAGAAAGGTGCCTAAGACGGTGATATTGAACATACGTTGCCAGCGTGCGACACTGATCTCGTCGACCCGTGCCGTGACATCCACGATGCCAGCATTATTGACTAAGGCGCTCAGTGGCCCTAATTCGGCGTCCACTTTATTAAACATGGCCTGTACCTGAGCTTCGTCGGCGACATCCGCCTGCAGGGCGATTGCGGTTCCGCCCTGAGCACGAATTTGAGTCACAATTTTTTCAGCGGCTTGCGCGTTGCTCGCATAGTTAACTGCGACGGCATAGCCTTTTGTTGCGGCAAGTAGGGCGGTGGCAGCACCAATACCACGGCTCGCACCGGTAATAAGTATGACTGGCTTCATGGGGGTTGCTCCTAGAAATTGTTTTGAGCCACTTTACAAG
>CAMCII010000200.1 GCA_945874505.1 Bordetella parapertussis
GCAGCCTCTTTGTCATGGCGCTCGCGCTGAACTTTGTCTTTTAGCCTTGCCGCCAACACCTGCATGGCTTTGTCTTTGTTGCGATGTTGCGAACGGTCGTCTTGACACTCAACCACCAAGCCCGTGGGCAAATGGGTAATTCGCACGGCAGAATCGGTTTTATTAATATGCTGCCCGCCTGCCCCACTCGCTCGAAACGTATCGATGCGCAACTCGCTCGGGTTGATCACGATGTCGGTGGCGGCGTCGGCTTCGGGCATCACGGCAACGGTGCAGGCAGAGGTATGAATGCGCCCTTGCGTCTCGGTTGCAGGCACCCGCTGCACGCGATGCGCACCCGACTCGAACTTTAGACGCCCGAATACCCCGTCGCCATCCAGGCGCACAATCACCTCGCGATAGCCACCCAACTCTGAGGGGCTTTCGGACATCAATTCAACTTTCCAGCCCTGTTGTTCGGCATAACGGCTATACATTCTCAACAGATCGCCAGAAAACAAGGCGCTTTCATCACCACCCGTGCCCGCACGAATTTCGAGAAATACACTTCGGCCATCGTCGGGATCGCGCGGCAACAATTGCAATTGCAAATCGGCTTCGAGCTTTTCGATCCGTCCCTTGCAATCGTCGATCTCTTCAAGTGCCATTGCTTTCATTTCAGGGTCATCGAGCATCGCGCGTGCTCCCTCTAAATCATTCTCAGCCGCCTCGAAGGCCTCAAAGGCCTTCACAACCGGCTCAAGCTCCGCACGTTCGCGCGACAGCTTGCGATATTGATTCATATCATTAGCCGCGTCTGGCTCAGACAGAATCGCGTCAAGATCAACTAAGCGACGAGAGAGATGCTCTAAACGAGAGCGCATTGAAGATTTCATGAATGTCTTTACGGGGGAATAAACAACGAAGCCCAAAGGCGAAGGCTCACACAAGAAGGCTGACAGCGTAGCTAACGCCGATCAGAGCCCTTTGGGAATATGCGCGGCAGCCAAGCTAGCAGTTGCTGACGCTCGCCCTCTTCACTTTGATTGAGCGAAGCTAGGGTGCCATGTAAGAATTTTTGCGTTAAACCGTGCGCGAGTTGTTCAAGCACTGCGTCGGTTGAGTCACCCCTGGCTAACATCTTGCGCGCCCGCTCAAGCTCTTGTGCTTGTACGGCTTGAGCCGTTTGCTGCAAGTCGCGAATAATAGGCACATTCGCTCTGACCTGCATCCAATGCATAAAATTCAACACGCGTTCGTCGATGATGGTCTCGGCCTGAACCACTGCGGCCAAGCGCGCTTCAGTGCCGCTTTGCACCACCGCGCCTAAATCATCAACCGAGTACAGATACACATCGTCAAGATGCGCCACTTCGGGTTCGATATCGCGAGGCACGGCCAAATCTACCATCACGATGGGCTTGCGTTTACGCTGACGCGTTGCCCGCTCGACCATCCCTAAGCCCAATATCGGCAAAGTACTCGCCGTACAGGACACGACCACGTCAAACTCAGCCAAACGCTCTGGCAAGTCAGCCAGGCGCATGGTGGTGCCAGAGAACTGCTTGGCCAACGATTCGGCGCGCTCGATCGTGCGGTTGGCCACAACAATAGAAGACGGCTCGCGCGCTGCAAAATGCGTGGCGCATAGCTCGATCATTTCGCCGGCACCAATGAACAACACCTTCGAGCTACGCAAATCGCCAAACACGCGTTCAGTAAGTCGAACGGCCGCAGCCGCAAGAGAAACTGATTGCGCACCAATGGCCGTGGTCGAACGAACCTCTTTAGCGACTGAGAACGTACGCTGAAATAATTGATGCAACAAAGTGCCCAAGGCGCCCGCCTCGTCGGCTGCACGCACCGCGTCTTTCATTTGTCCCAAAATCTGAGGCTCGCCCAACACCATCGAATCAAGCCCACTTGCCACCCGAAAAGCATGCCGCACGGCATCGCCCCGATCGTGAACGTAAACGTGAGGCCTTAAATCGCCCGCATCGAGCTTGTTGTAGTCTGCCAGCCAGTCGGGCAAGCGCTCTGCCACTTGGGGCTCAGCAGCACAATACAGCTCGGTGCGATTACAGGTTGAAAGAATGGCCGCCTCTTTCACTGCGCCGCCGAAGGCCTCGCGTAACGCGTTCAATGCCGGGCGCACTAAGTCTTCAGGCAGCGAAACGCGCTCGCGCACCGAAACGGGAGCCGAGACGTGGTTTAACCCTAAAGCGAGTACGTTGACTGACATAGATGACTGTATTGACCGATAAATGGAGGTCGGCAAATGCTCAGAAGAGAACTCTCAAGCGGTTGCCTGTGTAATCGCAGCAGTTGAGGCAAACGACCACACAACGAAAAATAGCACTTTGAATCACTTCATTATAAAGCCGGATTAGCCTTCCCCTCGAGCCAAAAGGCGAGAAAACCCTTTTTGGTGTATCATTTCGCCCTTCAGATGGCCTGGTAGCTCAGTCGGTAGAGCAGAGGATTGAAAATCCTTGTGTCGGTGGTTCGATTCCGCCCCGGGCCACCATCTGAAACTGAAAAAACCCCTGCGTTCGCGCTGGGGTTTTTGCTTTTGGGGGCTTGTAACTGGATGTAACTGACAGCGTCCAGTCATTGCCAAACTCAATTTCAACGCCTAGCATTGGGGTATGCCAAAGATGACTTTAGATTTAACAGATGCTCAGCTATCTGCCCTGTCAGAAAGTGCGAGTTATGCTGGCCTGGACTCTGCTCACGACTTCATGATGCGTTTTGTGACGCGTGAAGAAGAGCTCGCTGTCTTGCGTCAAAAAATACTGGATGGAATGAATTCGCCAATAGTTGGCGTAGTCGACGAAGCGTATTTTCAGACTCTGCGCGCCAGAATTCGCGACAGGAAATTAGCTTGACCGGACGCTTACTGAGACGACACAGTCTAGCTGACAAAGACATCATTGACGCAATCGACTTTTACAACGATGCGCTGGCATACCAAGCCAGCACAAGATTTTTAGATGCGATTGAAAAGGCCCTGCGATTTATTCTGGCATTTCCAAAAGCTGGATCAAGTCGTTTGGGCGAAATGATCGGACTCAAACAATTTAAAACTTGGCCATTAACCAAATTCCCATTTCTAGTTGTCTATGTGGTTGAGAATGAAGAAATAGATGTCGTTCGGTTGATTCATCAAAAAAGAGATTTTTCTGAACCATTAAGAGCCGAGAGCCCAAGTTAGGATCTAACATCCTCAAGCTCAGGTCGATTCCGCCCCGGGCCACCATCTGAAACTGAAAAAACCCCTGCTTCGCGCTGGGGTTTTTGCGTTTGTGGGCTTGTAACTGGATGTTTCTAAACGTATCTGGTTGTTGCCAAACTCAATTTCAACGCCTAGCATTGGAGTATGCCAAAGATGTGCTTAGAGCTAACTTATTCCCTACAGTCTGTTGTCGACTCTGCCTCGACTCAGCAGGGCTTTGCCTCGGGCAATGAATATGTGCTTCATGTCTTACAGAAAGAGCAGGATCGAGATCGTCTTCGGGCGCTGATCGAAGAAGCTGAAGCATCTCCCTCGCACGAGATCGATGTCGATAGTTACATCGCCTCTCGCCGCAACCGTTTCAATACTAAAAAAGACCTTTGACTAAAAGGTCGCTTGCTCTAAACCCTAGAGCTGATTTTGATATTGAAGATGTTCTCAGCCACTACCAAGCACAACAGGCCTATCAAGCTGGAGAGGCCTTTCTTACTGAACTCGGCCAATGCTTGAGGTTTCTGACGACTTTCCCGAGGGCTGGCTCTTTACGACTGGCTAATGAAATTGGCCGTAACGATATCCGCACTTGGCCGATGAATAAATTTCCGTTTTTGCTTCTATACAAAGCGACCCAAAACCATGTGGATATTTTGCGGGTCTTACATCAGAGCCGCGATATTCCAAATAACTGTCGTGTAACACGACACTTCGACACCACACCCATCAAAAAGTCAGGTCGACCTCTCGCAAATCAGAAATTAAAATAGCCCACTTTGGCAATTCCGCTACCGCATCCCGAACGGTGCGTGGCACAGACGGTCGACTAAAAAGGCAACACTTGAACTGGCAGTTATGGTTGCCTGTGAAGCTTATGACCTTGCCAGATTTCGCCAAAGACTGGGCTTAGCACACACGGCACGCAGCTTTGCACAAATTGCGGCTGTCACCTTGGAAGAACTCGGGCGACAAATAGATGCTGCTCGTGGCAAGACCGCGTACGGCAGCTATGTGAGTTGTATTGAGCGTTACTTCCTGCCTTACTTTGGCGACACACAATTTGAACAGCTGACGCATCAAGATATTCAGGACTTCGAATTATGGTGTGATCGGCAGATGAAGAAGAAGCCTCGTGCGTCAACGCTAATGAATTTCGCTAGTGCTTGGAATCGTCTACGTGAAACTGGTGTGCGACATGGGTGGATCAGTCCCAACGCCAAGATACCTAAACTAACAACGATTGGAATCAAGAGTGTCGCACGCCCAGCATTTACTCGTGCTGAGATTGATCAGCTCGTGGCAGCAATGCCTGAGTGGAGTGTTCAAGGCAGATTACCGATTGAGCGGATCACACGACCAATAGACACTAACGACGATTTTATTGCAAAAACTTTAGTCATAAAAACGAATGGCAGGTCAATTTGGGTTGAGCCAAACAACTGGAGGGATCTAAATAGTAGAGACTTTTCGGTCGAGCTTAAGCACTACAAAACCCAAACCTATCCGAAGCCGATGATTCAGCGATTGCGCCTTTGTTGCACACCCAAACATTTCGCAGGAGACTATTATTAGCGGGGTTGTTTGGTGAAAAGAATACAGCGTAGTCAGCATCGACAAGAAAATATCTGAATCGTAATATTGACGATAGGTTCTATCAGATTTTTGAAGATAATCCTAAAATACTCTATGAGTTTTTTGATAAAAAAATTAGACCGTAAATTAGCGCGGCATCTTTGTGCCTTTATCAAAATTAGTTTGCTAGGGGGGCATGGGTGTCGACTGGGCTAGACTCGAACTCACGATCAACAGAGTAGGTATCCTCAAGCCCTGATCGATTCCGCCTCGGGCCATCAATAAACGAAAACAGTCGCCTTTCGTGCGACTGTTTTCGTTTTTTATCTCTTCATTCACTGTTCTGGACGCTGTTCGACTTTACCTGCGCTGTCGTTTAAAACGACAAAGTCATTATCAGCGCCCCAGTGATTTAGAATGTCACAAATTCAAATGCCAATGTAATTACTTTCATTCTTCGCCTTCGCGGCATTCAAATCAAAATTCAGCCCATATCGCTGAATTCTTTAGCTATTCAAAGATCTAATCGCCTATGGGTTATTGGAATTTATTTGTGGAAATAATATGAAGTTAATCTCATCACAAGAAATCAAAATTAATATTCTCGGCGGCTTAACTGTTGCCCTGGCCATGGTGCCAGAGGCAATCGCCTTCGCACTTGTGGCACATGTGTCACCTTTAACTGGTTTGTACGCAGCCTTTATCGTTGCGTTAATTACCTCAGCATTTGGTGGAAGGCCTGGAATGGTATCCGGCGCCACGGGGGCACTGGCAGTTGTCATGGTGGCATTGGTTGTTACTCATGGCGTTGAGTATCTGTTTGCCACCGTGGTTCTGATGGGAACTCTACAAGTGCTATTTGCTACGGCAAAGCTAGGCAAGTTAATTCGGATGGTGCCTTATCCAGTGATGCTAGGTTTTGTGAATGGTTTAGCCATCGTGATTTTCTTGGCACAGTTCAGTCATTTCAAAGTCACGAATGCTGATGGTGTTACTACTTGGATGAGTGGGCAGGCTCTATATGTCATGGGAGGTCTCATTGTCCTGACGATGGCCATCATTTATCTCTTTCCTAAGATCACTAAAGCTGTTCCAGCCACGCTGGTAGGCATTCTCGTAGTGTCCTTGTTAGTTGCCTTCACAGGAATTGAAACGAAGACAGTGGGCGACTTAGGCTCTATTGCTGGTGGCTTGCCAACGTTTCACATTCCCAATGTGGATTTGAGCTTTGAAACTTTGCGAATCATTTTTCCATACGCACTCATTTTGGCTGCGATTGGTTTGATTGAGTCTTTGCTCACACTCAATCTGATTGATGAAATGACTGATACCCGCGGTCAACCCAACCGTGAATGTATGGCGCAAGGCGCAGCCAATATCGTGACGGGATTTTTTGGCGGCATGGGTGGTTGCGCCATGATTGGTCAAAGCATGATCAATGTGAACAATGGCGCATTACGAAGACTGTCAGGCATTTCAATGGCGTTGTTTTTACTTAGCTTCATTTTGTTTGGCTCTAGCCTGATTGAAGCCATTCCGTTAGCGGCACTGATAGGGGTGATGTTCTTTGTATCGGAGAAAACCTTTGAATGGGGTAGCTTGGCCGCGCTTAAAAAGATCCCAAGAGCCGATGCCATCATTGTGGTGGCTGTAACTGTTGTTACAGTATTTACTGACTTGGCCATCGCCGTCATTCTGGGAATTGTGATTGCCGCGCTAGTCTTTGCTTGGCAGCATGCTAAACAGATTAGTGTCAAAACTTACACGGATGACAAAGGATGGAAAGTCTATGAGTTAGAGGGCTCACTCTTTTTTGCTTCGATTGCCCAATTTCAGAACTTGTTCAGTCCAAAGCAGGATCCTGAGCGTGTTGTGATTGAATTTAGGCGCTCTAAGGTGGTTGATCACTCGGCCGTAGAGGCAATTGATACTCTGGCTAGTCGTTATCAGGCAGAAGGTAAGCGGCTTCACCTCAGACATCTGAGCCCTGATTGTCTAGAGTTATTGGAGAAAGCAAAAGATATGGTGGAGGTCAATTCCTATGAAGATCCCCATTACCATATTGCTGATGACAAGCTGGGCTAGAATCGGGCATCCTCAGAACTTGGTTCGAATCCGCCCCGGGCCACCATCTGAAACTGAAAAAACCTTGTGCCTTAGGACGCCAAGCGAGGCGAGGCTTACACGAGAAAATCAGTGTTTTCCCTAGGATTATGTGCTCAGAAGCATTGACCCTGCATAATCTTAGGATCCTAATCGTCGGGGTCCGCCATGCCAAGAGCGAAGAAAACATGGGCAGAAAAGATGAAGGCA
>CAMCII010000201.1 GCA_945874505.1 Bordetella parapertussis
ACTTGTGAGGGCGCATTAAAGTTAACGGCTTCGACGACCTCACCTTCTGCTGCGTCAAGGCACGCTTGTTTGACCAAGTGATCGTCAAGACCCAACACAGCAGCCATGGCACCAGTACCGACCGGTACAGCAGCCTGCATCGCATCGGCGCGGATTCGCACCACGCGCACAGCGTCTGCCAGGGCCAACGCCCCCGCCGCCGTCAGTGCGGCGTATTCACCCAAGCTATGCCCTGCCATCAGGCTGGCTTTGGGGCCGCCTGCCGCACACCAGGCCTCGTACATGGCCACACCGGCTGTCAACATCGCTGGTTGCGTATTTGTCGTGAGGCTTAATTGCTCGGCGGGCCCTTGCGCCATCAAGGCACCAAGGTCTTCACCCAGCGCTGCATTGGCCTGTGCAATCACCTGCATCGCGGCAGGATGACCTGACCAGGCATCCATCATCCCAACCGACTGCGAGCCTTGACCCGGAAAAACGAAAGCAAATTTCATGGCGTTTAGTAATTGAGTGTTTAGTGTTCTGCGTTCTGTATTTTGTGTTCTGTGTTCTGTGTTCTGTGTTCTGTGTTCTGTGTTCTGTGTTCTGTGTTCGACGGTTTTGTATCGAGTGCTTCGGGCTTTACATTTTGACGAGAACAGAGCCCCAGGTGAAGCCGCCCCCAACGCCTTGCAACATTACCAACTGACCGGGCTGAATACGTCCATCACGCCGCGCGACGTCAAGCGCCAAAGGGATACTTGCCGCCGACGTATTGGCATGCTGATCCACAGTCATCACCACTTTTTCAAGCGGGATCTCTAGCTTGCGCGCCAAAAAGGTCAAAATACGCGAATTAGCCTGATGCGGAATCAACCAATCAACGTCAGTCAACTGCAAACCGGCCTGAGCAACAACCTCACGCGCAGAGCGATCCAGTACAGTGACTGCCTGCTTAAAGACTGCCTGGCCATCCATACGCAAAAATGGATCACCTGTCACCGCACCGTAAGCAACGTTACCAGCAGCCGCCAAAATGCCCATCTGACTACCATCTGCATGTAATTCGGCCGATAAAATTCCGGGCTCAGTACTGGCTTTAACAACCACCGCGCCCGCGCCATCACCGAACAACACACAGGTACCACGATCGTTCCAGTCAAGGATGCTTGAAAACACCTCGGCACCAATCACTAAGGCACAGCGAGCGCGACCGGCACGAATAAAAGCCTCGGCCGTGGTCAGCGCGTACACAAAGCCACTACAGACAGCCTGCACATCAAAAGCGGCAGCCCCTTTGTTGCCTAGGTTGGCCTGCACTAAACAGGCGGTACTTGGAAACACAAAATCTGGGGTTGAAGTTGCCAAAATAATCAGATCAATTTCGCTTGCATCGACTTGTGCGTCAACAAGTGCGCGGCGTGCGGCTTCAGTCGCCAGTGCGCTGGTCTTAACACCGCGCTCGGCAAGGTAACGCTGTCGAATCCCTGTACGTTCGAAGATCCACTGATCAGAGGTTTCAATGTTTCGTGACGCAAGATCGGCAGCCAATTCGTCGTTACTGACGCAGCGCGGCGGTAAAAAACTACCTGAGCCTATGATTCGCGCATAGGGCAATGCCTGAGTCATGCGAGGTCTCCGGTACCATCGGTCGCGGCGAGGGATTGAGTTTGCGTCAATTGCGCAATAGCCGCCGTCGTGCGAGATAGTAAATGATTTGCCACCGAGGCGCGGGCGCAGTCTAGCGCAAACCCAAAGGCAATCGCGTCAGCCGAGCCATGACTTTTAATGACAACTCCACGTAAACCAAGCAAAGCGGCACCGTTATAGCGCCGATTATCCGCTTGCGCCCGAAACCGCCTGAGTACCGGTAAGGCCACCAAACCGAGCACCTTCGCGCCGAGGCTACGGGTAAAGGCTTCGCGCAACATCTGCGACATCATACGCACAACACCTTCTGCCGTTTTAAGTGCAACGTTGCCAACAAAGCCGTCGCACACGACAACATCAACGGTGCCTTTAAAAATATCATCACCCTCGACATTGCCGTAAAAATTGAGTGAACTTTGACGCAGCAATTCGCCCGCCTGTTTCACAACCTCGTTACCTTTAATCGCCTCTTCACCAATATTCAGCAAGCCGATTGAAGGATTAGGGTTTTGTTTACCCACCTGCGCAAAGGCGGTACCCATGATGGCAAACTGCAATAAATGCTGGGCCGAGCAATCAACATTGGCCCCTAGATCTAGCATGATGGTCGTGCCACCGAGCTGATTCGGTAAAACAGACGCAATCGCTGGCCGGTCAATACCGTCCAGTGTTTTTAATACGTATTTTGAAATCGCCATCCAGGCACCGGTGTTACCCGCCGAGACGCAAGCATCTGCCTGGTTATCTTTAACTGTTTGTGCAGCAACCCGCATCGACGAATCTTTTTTACGTCGCAACGCGATTTCAACAGAGTCATCCATATGGACGACCTCAGTTGCCGCCACAATCGTCATGCGATCTGGCGACACGTCTGGATAATGTCTAGCGTGCTCAACTACTGCCTGTTTGATCGGCTCAGCGAGCCCGACCAACAGTACATGCGTATCAGAAAAGCGTTGTACAAAAGCGAAAGCAGCAGGGATTGTGACTGGAAGTCCCGAGTCACCACCCATGCAGTCAATCGCGATACGAATCACGGCAGACACGTGAGGATGCAGCGGCGAGCGCGGGGATCAGTAGCCCGTCAACCCGCTTTATTCGTCAGTCTTGGTCTTGAAGATCTTACGGCCACGGTACACCCCAGTTGGGCTAATGTGGTGTCGCAGATGCTGCTCGCCAGTATTAGGCTCGACCGCGGTAGAGGGATTAACCAAAAAATCATGCGAACGGTGCATACCGCGCTTTGATGGGGATTTTTTATTTTGCTGAACAGCCATGACAACTCCTGTGGATCGGCGAATTGTACGCCAACCATCTCAATAATAACTACTGACTTTTAATCTTAAGCTGCCCTAATACTGCAAATGGCGAAGGGCGCTGCATATCTGCGGCAGAATCTGCAGCTTGCGCCTCAGTTCCTACCTCACCTAAGGGCTCGGGACATATCTCATGCCTGGGCACATAGGGCACTTCTAAAATCATTTCGTCTTCAACAAGCTCTAAGAAACTGAATGTTGGAGATCCCATTATCTTTTCAGGTGCATCTAAGTCGGTATCCTCAAGATCACCTTGATCGAGGTCGGACTCACGCACCACTAATTCAAATACCGTTTGCCGATCAACCGGGAACATCAAATCCCCTAGGCATCTTTGGCACTCAAGTAAAAGCAAAGCCTGAATCTTTACAACTAACTGCAATTTTCCGACCTTACTGCGCCGCCCCTGAAGCGAATATTTTACCAATCCGGGGTGTTGCGGGGGCTGGTCAAGCGCGACCAACTCTGCAAAGGGCTGTTCTGGCACATCTTCAAGCAAGCGATCTAGCCGATTGACCGAAAATACCCCTTCTATCAACTGACCGCGACGCGCAAACTCAAACACGTCAACGACAGGCGGCACCCCTAACCTAAAGCTTGGACTAAGATCTTTTGACATCCTCTTATCCTTGCCGCCTTTTATGCTTTGGAAAAAAACAGCAGCGCGGTGTAACTAAGTGAACTTGTGTGCGGCAATAGAAGCAGCAAAGCAAGGGATAATAGCGTGTTTACCCCCTTAACGTCAATAGACAGACCCACACCAACCTGCCCTCGTGAGGCCTCATCTAATTCTTGCCTGAAGTTCAAAACACACTTGTGACGCCTCATCTAATTCTTGCCTAAAGTTCAAAATACACTCGTGACGCCTCGTTTAATTCTTGCCTGAAGTTCAAAATACACTCGTGACCCCTCATTTAATTCTTGCCTAAAGTTCAAAATACACTCGTGACTCTTCGCTTAATTCTTGCCTCAAGCTCCAAATACCGCCAAGAACTCCTCTCTAGACTAAAAATTCCTTTCCTGTCTGTCTCACCGGATGTTGATGAGACGCCTTTTCCAGGTGAGCCGCCCGAGCAGCTGGCCTTGCGACTGGCGCTTGCCAAAGCACAGCATATCGCTCAGGCTTATCCCAAGCATGTCGTGATTGGGGCCGATCAAGTCGCCTCACTACACGACCGCCCCTTAGGCAAACCAGGTCATGCAGCGGCCGCACATGCGCAATTGCAGCAGTTGTCGGGCCAGACAGTCACTTTTTTTAGCGCGATGGCCGTGGTGCTAGGCTCGCACGTGCAAAGCACGGTTGTGCCAACCCATTGTGTCTTTCGCCACCTCACTGAGGCTGCAATCGCACGCTACATCGCCATCGATCAACCCTTTGACACGGCAGGCAGCGCCAAAGCAGAGTGCCTGGGTATTGCGCTGATGCAAAGCATGCAGAGTAGCGACCCAACTTCAATCATTGGGCTACCGCTCATCGAGTTGACTAAAATGCTCGCCCAGCTTGGGCTCGATCCACTAGATGAACACCTTCAATGACAACACCATCGTCTTCTTCCGCGCGCGGCACCCTGCATCTGATGCCTGTTTGCTTGGGGCTTGCTGCGATCGAGCAGTGGCTACCGGCAGCTGCGCAAGCTCAGGCGGGGCGACTAAGCTGCTACATCGCAGAAAATGCCAAAACTGCCCGAGCATTTTTGAAGCTGGTGGCGCTCGCGCGGCCTCTGCAAGAGATCACCATTCACGAATTAAGCCCACGCGTCGATGACGCTCAGTTGCAAAGCTGGCTGCAACCCCTGCGCGCAGGTCTCGATATCGGTCTTGTCTCTGAGGCAGGCTGCCCAGCGGTCGCTGACCCAGGTGCGCGTGCAGTCACCATCGCGCACAATTGGGGAGTCACGATCAAGCCTTGGGTCGGACCGTCTTCAATCTTGTTGGGGTTGATGGCAAGCGGACTTGACGGACAACGGTTTGTATTTCATGGCTATGCGCCAGTCGATGCCACCGACCGCAGCCGGCAGCTACGAGTTTGGGAACAAACCTCAAGCAAACAAAAGCAAACTCAATTGCTGATCGAAACGCCCTACCGCAACCTGACGATGTTCAGCAGCTTGCTTGAACATCTCAAGGGCAACACCCGGCTGTGTGTCGCACGCTCACTCACCACCAAAGATGAATGGATACGTACACTCACAGTCACGCAATGGAAATCCCAACCCAAGCCCGAGCTCGACAAGCACCCGACTCTGTTTTTGTTTCAAGCTGCTTAGCGTCATCTTCTGTGCGGGCGGGTGACTAAGCGGCAATGAATAAAATTTTTTTTGTTTCAAGCTGCTTAGCGTCATCTTCTGCGCGGGCGGGTGACTAAGACTAAAATTTTTAACAACTAGAATTTTTTAACGACTGAGATTTTCAATGAATGAGTTTTTTTTACCGCAATATCAAATAGGCGCTCGGCTCCAAACACAAAAGACACTCTTGACTTTCGGGCGAGAGCAGGCTTTTGCAACACTCGCTCGCTGTCGTTCGCTGTTAGTCGTTTTGTTGTTGCTGGCGTTAGCAGGCTGTGCTTCGCAAAAAAGTGGAGGTCCTTACCAGCTAGATGAGTCGCTTAAAGCCAGCGGCAAAAATAGCCGCATCGACATCATCGTGCTGCACTACACGGCATCTACCAAGCCAAGCGCTTTGCTGACTCTCACCAATCGCGAGGTCAGTGCACATTACGTGGTGTCTGACGATAGCAAACCAGTCGTGTATAAGTTGGTTGATGAGAACCTGAGCGCCTGGCACGCCGGCGAGAGTAGCTGGTACGGTCGTACCTTCATCAACCCACGGTCAATCGGCATTGAAATTGTGCATCCGGGATGGGCCCGCAATAGTAGCGGTAATGCCGGCCCTTTGTTTCCTCCCGCACAAATCGACGCAGTGATCGCGCTGACACGTGAGGTCGCCAAACGTCATGGCGTTGCACCTGAAAATATCGTGGGTCATAGCGATGTCGCACCGCTGCGCAAGCAAGATCCAGGGCCTGCGTTTCCTTGGAAAAAACTCGCACAGGCTGGAATTGGCCGCTGGTTTGATGAGGCTGCAGCTGCAAAATATCAAGCCGAATACGTACGTAACGGCCCACCCGACGCCGGATGGTTTCAAAAGCAATTAAAACGCGTGGGCTATAGCGTCCCTGAGAGTAACTACTTTGACGCAAACACCATACACACCATCGCGGCGTTTCAGATGCACTACCGCCCTGAATTAGTCAACGGCAAACCCGACGCACAAACAGCAGCCAGATTACGTGCCTTGCCAACCAATGGCTCGGGGCTTTAGAGCGTATTTCGCTCAGGCCTACGGTTCTAACGCAGAGTCTGCGGTTCTAACGCAGAGTCTGCGGGCGGCTTATACCTCGCGATGCTGGGGCTTTGGAAAACCGTCGACAGGCCAGACCTCGCGAGCCAGGCGCTGCGGATTAGGCGCTGCGGGTTTCAAGAGCTCGGCGTTTTTGAAAACGCCACAAACGCCAGCCCAACAGCAGTGCCGTGACTGCGGCGTAGATCGCTACCGTTGTGAAATCATTTTTACCGGCCTTGTGCCAGTAATAGTGCAATAAGCCAAGCACGGCAATCGCATAGATCAAACTATGCAAATGCTGCCAGCGTCGCCCAAGTCTGCGCATCCAGCCGTGGGTTGAGGTGATCGCCAACAACGACATTGTCAAAAAAGCTGCCATGCCGACCATGATGAAGGGTCGCCTCCAAACATCAGACAGCATCGGCGCCCACTCAAAACTTTGGTCCCACCAAGCCCAAGCCAGCGCGTGCAAGCTCGCGTAAAAAAAGGTGAACAATCCGCACATTCTGCGCCAGCGCAGCAGGGCCGGTTGCCTGAGCCACTGCCTCAGAGGCGACACCGACAGCGTCACGAGCAGGCAAACTAAGGTCCAGGTGCCAGACGAGCGCGACAAAAACTCAACCGGATTGACGGTCAAATCGTTTTGTAGGCCCAGCCAAATCCAACGGGCTAGCGGATATAAGCCAGCAGCGAAGAGCAAGATTTTTGCACGATCAAGCGTGCGGACCGAAAGCGTTTTGTGCGTGAGCGTAAGCATTCGGGGATTGTACTGGCGCC
>CAMCII010000202.1 GCA_945874505.1 Bordetella parapertussis
TATTGATCGACCTTGCTATCGCCTGACTCCGTAACCTTGCGTGACAAACCTTTAGGCAGAGGAAACGAAACATTTTCATGCAAGCCTGGCATGGTGCGCACCGAGATCGCACCTAGCGCTTTCAAGCGTTCAACGACTTGCTGCACCAAAAGTTCAGGCGCCGAGGCACCTGCTGTAATCCCAATACGACTACGACCAACCAGCCAGGCTGGGTCAATCGCCTCTGCACCATCAATCAGATAGGCTGGTATGCCTTTACGCTCGGCCACTTCGCGCAATCGGTTTGAATTTGAACTATTTGCGCTGCCTACCACCAAGACAAGATCAGACTCTGGGGCCAGCACCTTAACTGCATCTTGACGATTTTGCGTGGCGTAGCAAATATCACTTTTTTTAGGCTCGACGATTAAGGGGTACTTTGTTCGTAAGGCTGTTGCAACCGCCGCGGCATCATCGACAGATAAAGTAGTTTGCGTCACAAACGCCAGTTGCGTTGGATTGGTCACTTGCAATGCCAATACGTCTTCGACGGTTTCAACCAGAAACATCCCGTCTGTCGCCTGACCAATCGTGCCCTCAACCTCTGGGTGCCCCTTATGGCCAATCATGACGATTTCTCGACCAGCCGCACGCATGCGTTCGACCTCAATGTGCACCTTGGTAACAAGCGGGCAAGTTGCATCAAACACCTGCAAGCCTCGATGCTCTGCGTCTTGGCGCACAGCTTTTGACACGCCATGCGCTGAAAACACCACAATGCCGCCCGGCGGCACTTGCTCAAGCTCGTCAATAAACACGGCGCCTTTGGTACGCAAATCTTCAACCACGTAGCGGTTGTGGACGATTTCGTGTCGAACATAAATCGGTGCGCCATGCAGCTCGAGCGCGCGTTCAACGATATCGATCGCACGATCAACACCTGCACAAAAACCCCGAGGCTGGGCTAGCAAAATTTCAGCGTTTTGGCTGGGTAGATTTTTTAGATCGACGCTTGAGACCATTGTCATCACAACACCCCTAGCAAATCGATATCCACACGCAGTGTGATCCCAGCCAAAGGATGGTTGAAATCGAATAAGGCACTGTCATCACCAAGTTCTTTCAACACGCCTGAGTAGCGCCCGCCGTTGGGCGCGGTGAATTCAACCATGTCCCCTGGGATAAAGCCCGCATCAGGGCCTGCATTCTCACTGAGCATCGCACGCGATACACGCTGAAGCAGCTCTGGATTGCGATCGCCGTAAGCCTCTTGAGGCTTCAAGGTATAGCTAAAGCAATCGCCCTCAGGGCGCCCGAGCAAAGGGGCCTCCATCCCAGGAGACCACTGGCCGCCACCGAGCTGCAACGTTGCAGGGCGACCCGTAAAGGTATCCATAAAGGTTGAACCGGCGCCGGGGCCGCTCTCAAGAACAATGCGATAGTGCAAGGTCAGGTAAGAGTCCGCACGGACAACGGGCGGCGCGTTTGTAGTTTGGTCAGTCAAAATCTGTCACCGTATCAGGCTTGGCAAAACGCCTATTTTAGAGCCTTCGAGATGACCCTGCGCGATACCATCCCTTTGAACCAACGACCGCGCGAGCGCCTGTTGCAAGCCGGCCCCTCCGCACTCACCGATGCCGAGCTACTGGCGCTGATTTTAGGCACGGGTACGCGTGGCCAGCATGCAATCGACCTGGCTCAAGCCCTCTTAGTCAAATTTGGCGGGGTCAGGCCGCTTTTAAGTGCCAATATCATCGAACTGCGTGGTATCTGCGGCCTCGGCGATGCCAGAATCTGTCAGTTATCTGCCATTTCGGCTCTGGCCCAACGCGCGCTCGAAGAAGATCTGAAACGCGACTGCTCACTCAAAAATCCGACCCAAGTCAGGGCCTATTGCACGGCGTTGCTAGGGCATGCGTCGATCGAGCGTTGCGTGGCGCTATTTTTAGATAATCAACACCGTCTGATTCACACCGCCGAGATTTCGCGCGGCACGCTCACTGAAACAACGATCTATCCACGCGAGCTGGTCAAGGCTGGCTTAGCGCACCACGCCGCCGCAGTGATTTTGGCGCATAACCACCCTTCGGGGTGGGCCAAAGCAAGCCGCGCGGATATTGAATTGACGCGGCAACTCAAGCAATCGTTAGCAGTGGTTGATATCACCTTGTTAGACCACTTGGTGATTGCTGCGAATCAAGTGGTGTCAATTGCTGAACTGGGGCAGTGCTAAGCGCTGTCAGCCTGAGCAGTGCGCAACGGCTAGCAGCGCCGGTTCAAAGCACTGAGCCGATGCGCCGGTTCGGATTACCCAAAAAATAAGACAGCTCGCGCTGTCTTATTTAAATCGCTACAAAAACCGCAGAAACTCAGAAACAACACTTGCCTGCGGCTAAAGCTAGCCTCAGGCTCTTTCGAAAATAGCCGCAATCCCCTGACCACCACCAATACACATGGTCACCAGTGCATAGCGCCCGCCCGTGCGATGCAGCTCGTAAATGGCTTTGGTGGTGATGATGGCACCTGTTGCCCCAACAGGGTGACCTAACGAAATACCGCTGCCGTTAGGATTCAAGCGTGCTGGATCAAGCTTAAGCTCTTGGGCGACAGCACATGCTTGGGCAGCAAAGGCCTCGTTAGCTTCGATAACATCCATCTGATCAACCGTCAAACCGGCACGCTTCATGACCGCCTGAGTCGCTGGCACTGGGCCAATCCCCATAATTTTTGGATCGACACCCGCGTGGGCGTAGGCCACCAAGCGCGCTAGCGGTTTGGCACCGCTGGACTTGAGGGCTTCGCCACTCATCATCAGCACCGCGGCGGCCCCATCATTAATCCCAGAGGCGTTACCGGCGGTGACGGTACCGTTTTCTTTCACAAACACAGGGCGTAAGGCAGTCAAGCTTTCAACCGACACATCAGCTCGAGGGTGCTCATCGACTTTGAACTCGACTTCACCTTTGCGCGTTTTAATCACAACCGGCACGATCTGATCGTCAAAACGCCCTTCTTTCTGAGCATGGACAGCACGGCGATGCGACTCGGTTGCTAACGCGTCTTGCGCCGCACGCGAAATCCCAAACTGGTTGGCAACGTTTTCGGCCGTAACGCCCATATGCATACGACCAAAAGGATCGTGCAAGGCGCCCGTCATCATGTCAAGCATCACCGAATCGCCCATGCGGGCACCAAAACGCTGAGTTTGCGACAAATAGCCCGCGCGACTCATGGATTCGGCGCCGCCGCCGATCGCCATTTCAGTATCGCCCAGCAAAATCGACTGAGCGCTAGACACGATTGCCTGCAAACCCGAGCCGCACAAGCGATTGACGTTAAACGCCGCAGAGCTTTGTGGCAAGCCACCGTTAATAGCCACCACCCGCGACAAGTACATATCGCGTGGCTCTGTGTGGATCACGTGGCCAAAGGCCAGATGCCCGACTTGCGAGCCGTCAACACCCGAGCGCTGCAACACCGCCTTCACCACCGTCGCCCCCAGATCGATGGGTGCGACGTCCTTTAGACCACCGCCAAAATCACCAATTGCAGTACGGGCAGCCCCAGTTATCCAGACTTCACGCATATTGCGCTCCTAATAGGTTTATGATTTGCTACGAATTTATACGTGCACGCTAAGTAGCCATAAGCATAACCCGCGCAAACAGCCAAGAGAAACTAATGAGCATCCCTTACTCGATTCTAGATCTTTCGCCGATTCCACAGGGCTTTACTGCCTCTGATGCCTTACATAACTCACGTGACTTGGCTCAACACGCCGAACGCTGGGGCTATACACGCTATTGGCTGGCCGAACACCACAACATGATCGGCAACGCCAGTTCGGCCACTGCCGTGATTGTGGGCTATGTCGCAGCGGGTACAAAAACCATTCGGGTGGGATCCGGCGGGGTGATGCTCCCTAACCACGCGCCTCTGGTGATTGCTGAACAGTTTGGCACGCTGGCCGCCCTGTTCCCAAATCGTATCGATTTGGGCCTAGGACGTGCACCAGGCACAGATCAACTCACTGCGCGTGCCTTGCGGCGAGATTTATTGGGTAACTCGGATCAGTTTCCGCAAGACGTCCAAGAGTTACAGCACTATTTCGATGATATTCAACCGGGTCAGGCGGTCAAAGCCATTCCCGGCGCCGGCTTACACGTTCCGATCTGGATTTTGGGCTCAAGCATGTACGGCGCTCAACTTGCCGCGCACTTCGGCCTGCCTTACGCCTTTGCTTCGCACTTTGCCCCTGATTACCTGCTGCAGGCGATGCAGGCCTATAAAAGCCTGTTCAAACCTTCGGCCCAACTTGCCAAGTCGCACGCGATGGTGGGGGTCAACGTGGTTGCTGCTGACACAGACGAGCAGGCACAGTACTTATTTACAAGCCACCAACAAAACGCCACTCGCATGCGTCGCAATACGCGCGGCCAGTTGCCACCCCCGATTGACGACATCGACACGTTTTGGACACCGCACGAGAAGGCCTCGGTGAACGAATCCTTAGCCTGTTCAGTGGTGGGTTCACCCGAAACGGTGCAACGTGGGCTGGCTCGCCTGATCGAACAGACGGGCGCAAACGAGCTGATGATTGCGGGTCAAATTTTTGATCACAAGGCGCGGTTGCATTCATATGAAATTGCCGCGCAAGCGGTGCGTAATCTTGAAGCGGCTCTATCTCTGGCTTAGCAATGGGCCTACCCGGTTGGTTGTTGTTGATGGGCGCCCTGACCGCGATCGGGCCCGTGTCCATCGATATGTACCTGCCAGCATTTCCAGAGATGGCGACCAGCCTGGGCGCCACCAGCAGCCAGGTCGAGCGCACCTTGGCAGCCTATTTGATCGGGATGGCCGGTGCGCAGTTGATGTATGGCCCTCTGGCCGATCGTTTCGGCCGTAAACCACCCTTGTATGGCGCACTGCTTGTCTACATTCTTGCATCGGCTGGTTGTGCGCTCGCCCCGACCGTCGAATTCTTAACCCTCTGCCGGGTGATTCAAGCCATGGGGGGCGCAGCGGGCATGGTGATCTCGCGCGCGGTGGTGCGAGATCATTACAGCACCCAAGAGGCTGCGCGCGCCTTGTCAATGTTGATGTTAGTGATGGGGGTCGCCCCGATCCTGGCGCCCTTGGTGGGTAGCCAGGTGCTCGCATTAGCGGGTTGGCGCGGCATTTTTGCTCTCATCACCTTCGCAGGCGTCGCGCTACTGATTGCCGTGTCGCGGATCATGGTCGAAAGCCTACCTACCGAAAAACAGGTCGCTTTGAGCTGGGGGCATATTTTTCGGACCTATTGGGGCTTAATCACCCACCGGCGCTTTGTCGCCTTTGCGCTCTCAGGAGGAATGGGATCGGCCACCATGTTTGCCTACATCGTGGTCTCGCCACGACTATTTATTGGGCACTTCGGCGTGTCGCCTCAATCTTATGGTTTCATTTTTGGCCTAAACGCTCTGGCCCTGATTGTGGGTTCACAGGTCAGCGCACGCCTGCTGAAACAGCACCGTCCCGAAAAACTACTGCCCTGGGCCCTGCGAGCCATGATGACAGCCGGTCTGAGCGCTTTGGTCTTGACCTTGCTAGGCTGGATGACCATGCCGCTGGTCATGCTGTGCATGATGTGCTTCATGTTTACGCAAGGTTTCGTTGGGCCAAACTCTGCCGCCATGGCGCTCTCAGATCAGGGTCGCCAACTAGGCTCTGCCTCGGCCATGATGGGCACGATTACGATGTCTTGCGGGGCACTGGCCGGTCTGACGGTCAGCCTGTGGGACACCGTCGGCCCAGCCCCCCTGGCCTGGATCATGGGCGGTTGCACCACCCTGGCCTTTTTACTTGGCCGAACCGCCCGCCGCGCCCAAGGGCTCCTAGGGGCTTGATCAAAAACCCTTTTTCGTATTAGAATGTCAGACTTGATGCGAATCTTTGAACAAATAATAGGTGTAGCCCATGGCACGTGTATGCCAAGTGACCGGAAAAGCCCCCATGGTGGGCAACAATGTTTCACACGCAAACAACAAAACCAAACGTCGTTTTCTGCCTAATTTGCAGTCACGTCGCTTTTGGGTTGAAAGCGAAAACCGCTGGATTCGCTTACGCGTAACCACTAACGCTATCCGTACCATCGACAAACTCGGCATTGATGCTGTGTTGGTTGATTTGCGTGCGCGCGGCGAAGTCGCTTAAAGGAGCCCAACATGGCAAAAGGTACCCGCGAAAAAATTAAGCTCGAATCGAGCGCTGGCACTGGTCATTTTTATACAACGACCAAAAACAAACGCAATATGCCTGAAAAGATGCTGATCAAAAAATTTGATCCAGTCGCTCGTAAGCATGTCGATTACAAAGAGACCAAGCTTAAGTAATTGGCCGCCTTTGTTTGACGCGTCAAAAAAGCCCCATGACTGGGGCTTTTTGTTTTTCGCCCACTCGAAATCAGCCGCCACTCTATAATGAGAAGCTAACTGGGCGCTTGCTGCACCCCGACCTTTTTTATGGCTTTATTCATGCTCGAACGCTATCAGCCCACCGCAGTCGAACAAGCGGCCCACGCTAACTGGGATGCCCGTGACGCCTATCGCGTCGCTGAAGGCGCCACCAACGCCGCAGGCCTGCCCAAGCCAAAGTTTTATGCTTGTTCAATGCTGCCCTACCCAAGCGGTAAGCTGCACATGGGGCACGTGCGCAACTACACCATCAATGACATGATGACGCGGCAGTTACGCATGCGTGGCTACAACGTGTTGATGCCCATGGGTTGGGATGCCTTTGGTATGCCCGCCGAAAACGCGGCGATCAAATCAAATGTCCCACCTGCTAAATGGACGTACGACAACATTGCGTACATGAAAAAGCAGATGAAGGCGATGGGTTTGGCCATCGACTGGTCGCGCGAGATGTGCGCCTGCGACCCGAGCTATTACAAATGGAATCAATGGCTGTTTTTAAAGATGCTTGAAAAGGGTATCGCTTACCGTAAGACTCAAGTGGTGAACTGGGATCCAGTCGACAAGACCGTGCTGGCCAACGAACAGGTCATTGACGGACGTGGCTGGCGCTCAGGCGCTCC
>CAMCII010000203.1 GCA_945874505.1 Bordetella parapertussis
TCAACATGTGGCAGAAAAAAAAATCAAAATACGTTGGAAAAAATCTTTTCTTAATTTTTTAATCGCATCGTATATAACCGTAGCATAGCGCACCAAAAAACACGAGGGCTCTTAGCGTGAACTAGCTGTCAAAACGCCTAAAACAGAAATTAATCGAGTATTCAAAATCTGTGTTGTCATTTTGAAACGATAGCCGTAGACTCTTGCTATTCGAAATTCACCCTTTTCCCTTTACCCTTCGATAGGTGATCAGATGAGCGAACCCACCCGTGACGACAATTACCGCGGAGTCTTTGATACTGCACTGGGTTTTGGCAATCGCCCTGCTGTGATTGTGGTTGACTTTGTCAAAGCCTACACCACTCCAGGTGCACCTTTTTTTGGACAAGGTGTTGTGGATGCGGTTCAACACTCAGTGCCACTGCTAGAAGCTGCGCGTGCGGCCAAAGTGCCCGTGCTCTACACCCAAGTGGTTTATCATCCCTCGGGGGCTGACGGTGGCTTATTCTTTAAAAAGGTTCCTTCGCTTAAATTTTTTGTTAAAGGCGAACCATTAGGTGAGATCGACGCTCACATTACGCCTCATCCTCACGACATCATCATCACCAAGCAATACCCAAGCTGTTTTTTTGGCACATCCCTAGGGTCAACCCTTAAGACTTTAGATATCGACACTATCGTTCTAATTGGTTGCTCGACCAGTGGCTGTGTCCGAGCGACCGCAGTCGATGGCATTCAATATGGTTACCGCGTCGTTGTCCCTCGCGAATGCTCAGGTGATCGTCACGATGGCCCCCATGACGCAGCTCTGTTCGATATCAATGCCAAGTATGGCGATGTTGTACCAAAATCAAACGTAATTAGTTGGTTTAGTTCACTGGCGCGAAACTAACATGACAACACCAGCACTCACCATTCTTAAAGACTGGCCCCGCTTCTCAATCGAGCGTTACCCAGTTTTTTTTCAAGCATCCTCTAACCAATTTAGTGATGCAACGGGCGGGACAGGGACGCTGAAGCACTCGTTGCACCGCTATTCAGGTGGCACCAGGCTCATCGGGTCTGCCCTGCCAGTCTGGACAGCCCCTGGCGATAATCTTGCGCCGTACGCTGCCTTAAAGGTGGTTCAGCCAGGCGACATACTCGTGGTCGCGAGTGCCTCGTATACAGGCTGCGCGCTTTTAGGCGATCACATTATGGGCCTCTTGAATAATGCGAAAGCAGCGGGCATGATTACCGATGGTTTGGTGCGCGATCTCGAAGGCTTACGTAACATCAACTTGCCTGTGTACGCCGCCGGCACTTCGCCTTTAGTGCCAACCAAACATGGGCCCGGTACAGTCGGTTTACCCATCAGTATAGGGTCTGTGGTTATCCACCCAGGTGATCTCGTCATCGCAGACGATGAAGGCATCGTGATCGTCCCGCCCGCAGAGTTTGCTCGGGTATCAGACAAGCTCATCGCCTTACGTGAGCAGGATGCAATGCTTGAACAGCGCGTTCGCTCCGGTGCGACAGAACCTCCGGATTTTGAACAACTTCTTGAACACGTTGGCGTTCGATGGCTCGCGACACCCACTGAAGCACAGAGTATTTTAGGTGTTGGCTCAAGGTCTTCGTGAAAAACTCATTTTTTACAGCGCAAAATTGAAGTTTTAGGTACTATTTCCGACATTGGCAATATCATCGCAGCGCGTATTTTTATAAAAACTAGAGACAATCCTCATGCAAACGACATCCTCCGCTCGTGTTCAAGTTTTTTGGCAACCCGGCTGCTCCTCATGCTTACGCACCAAAGAGTTTCTAACCAAGCAAGGGATCGACTTTGAGTCGATCGACGTGCATAACGACCCCACCGGTATGGATAAATTACGCGCCTTAGGTGCCCGCAGCGTACCGGTTGTGGCCCTCGGCGGTAAGTTCACGATGTGCCAATCCTTCAACGACGTGATCAAGTTTTTAGATCTCAAAACAAAGTTGATGGATCCCCTGCCTCCAGAACAATTGGTCGCAAAGTTAGACATCGTCTTGCAAACCACTATTCGGTTGATTCAGCAATTCAAATCAGAACAGTTACGCGAAAATTTTCGTAATCGCAACCGCAACCCTGCGGGCACGGCTTTCCATATTTTTCGAGTCGCACAAATGGGTGTTGAAGCCGCCCATCAAATCGACCTGAAATTTGAAAGCTTTAACGAAGTGGCGCCCGACGACTGGAACGCAAGCGATTTAGCTAAGTGGGGAGAAACTGTTCGGGCTCAGCTACTCGCCTGGTGGGAAAAAGAACCAAATCGCAGCCTTGATTACTTGGTATCCACATACTACGGGCGACGGTCCATGCACGACGTCTTTGAGCGTACGGCGTGGCATGCTGCACAACACACTCGACAAATGACACTGATGCTTGAAACCTATGGGATCACTCCTGATCGCCCCTTAAGCGCTGAAGACTTAAAAGGTCTGCCCGTTCCTGATGAAGTTTGGGATCGCTAAGGTCACCGTCACCGCCCATGAGCGCGATACATCACGATCGTGCTCGCTTTCAAATTGCTTTAGAGTCCATGATGAAATCTACTTTCTACAGAGACGTAAAACGCGCCTGCTTATTTAGCAGCATTCTTGCCTGCTTGGGGCTCAGCAGCGCGATGCCCACGGCGCACGCACAAGATGATTATCCCAACCGTGCGGTTCGTATTGTGGTGCCGTTTTCGCCAGGCGGCGGCGGGGATGCTGTCGTACGTTACATGAGCGACAAACTCGCTGAGCGACTCAAGCAGCAAATCATTGTTGAGAACAAGCCTGGAGCCTCGGGCTTTATTGGTGCACAAATTGTTGCAACGGCGGCCCCAGACGGGTACACACTGCTGATGGGATTTGATGGCAGTATTGTGGTTGCGCCTAACATGCTCAATGCACCGTTCAATCCAGTCACCGATTTTGCACCAGTGACTAAACTTAATGATGCCACGATCATCTTGGTCGCTAATCCAAATGTCCCGGTTAAAAATATTAACGACATTGTGGCGCTGGCAAAATCCAAATCTGAGGGGCTGCAGTTCAGTTCGTCTGGACCGGGTACAACACCTCACCTGGCGGGTGAACTCCTAGCCCTTCGCACGGGGATCAAGCTGTCGCACATTCCTTATAAAGGTGGTGGCCAAGCAGTCACGGATGCAGTTGCTGGACATTTCCCCATTTTCTTTACCGTGGTGCCTACCGTTGCGAGTTATATCAAACAAGGTCGACTGAACGCCATCGCTGTTGCTGGTGATAAGCGTTCACCGGCATGGCCTGATATCCCCACAATCGCTGAATTGGGTGTTCCGGATTTCAACGTCAGCTCTTGGTATGGAATTTTGGCTCCGGCCAAAACGCCTAAAGCCATTGTCGACCGCTTGCAGAGAGATATCGCAGCGGTTTTAGCGATTCCAGAGGTGCGCGACCGTTACTTGAACAATGCCTTCGATCCAATTGCCAGCACGCCAGAGGCGTTTGCCGCTCAAATTAAAGCCGACTATGCACGTTGGGGGCAGGTGGTAAAAGATGCCAACCTTAAGCCGTAACACGCCTCCACCCACAGAAACGCGCCCTCACTTTCAACAACGACCCAACAACCACTAACGGGAGCAACAAGATGTCAAACCACAACACTCGTTCATCTAGCACCAGCATCTCGAGACGGACTTTACTCAAACGCGGGGTCGCCGGAGCCTTCGTCATCTCAAGCCCCTGGATGACAACTAGTGCGCGTGCGGCGGGCCAACTGACTGTCGTCTTGAATCAAGGCTTACTCGCTAAACTTTGGATCGACGAGCTCAACCCACGCTTTGAAAAAGAGACGGGCGCAAAACTCAATATTCAGCAATCTGTTACTGGCGCAATGCTCGCCATGCTGAAAACACAAAAGGATAATCCACCAGATTTAATGCAATTTTCTGAGGCAGGCGTGTTTCAAGCGCGAGATCAGGGCCTACTCAAACAATACAAAACATCTTCCATACCAAACTGGAAATTTTTACGTAAAGAATTCAACATGGCTGACGACTATTCGGCAGGCATGATCGATGCGATGAATACTATTTTTTTCAACACAAATGTCATCAAAACAGCACCGACGTCTTGGGCAGAACTTTGGAACGTTTCGAATAAAGGAAAAATCGCGATTCCCCCCGCGACTTGGAACAACGGTATTCGAATGATTGTGACAGCGTCGCAAGTCGCCACCGGGTTACCACTAGACAAAGCACAGTACGATTTTCAGTCTGGCATCAAACATCTGGCAAATCTCAAAAAAAATGGCGCTGTGGTGTATAACGATGCGCCTCAAGCATTGCAAATGATGCAAAGCGGACAAGTACCACTCGTGCCGTTTTACGTAGCCTTCGCGGCAGGCCTCGTTGCCAAAGGTGCCCCCATTGCGCCCGCTGTAAATTTAAAAGAAGGCAAGCACGGAGAAATTGTCGGATTCAACATGCCGGTCAATGCCAAAAATGTCGAGCTCGCTCAAGCGTATGTGAACCTAAGTCTTGAAAAAGAGTTTCAGTCAAAAATTGATAGCGTCTTGCGCGCTCGCTGTGGTCATATTGACGTTGTGACCTCGCCCGATACGCTGAAACTCATCGGTGATCCAACCAATACGACGTATGCTGACTGGGCGTTCTTATCAAAGAATCGACCAAAAATTACCGAGATGTGGAACGAAGTGTTCGGCTAAGAACGCGCGTGCATTACTTTTCTGAGATATTTAGTCAATGCCTTCGACGTCAGCAAGTTTCTCGAGATCACCGCTTTCTTTCTGGATGCGCTACCGCTCGGGAATCTTGTTGCTCGCTCCTCTGCTTGTTTTTTTACTGTGCTTTTATGTAATCCCGCTGACAAATTTGCTGGCGCAAAGTTTTTCGTTTTCGTCTGGCGATACTAATCGACACGATGGCTGGACTTTTTATCAGTATCTAAAAACTTACGATAGCGCACGGCTTGGTCGAGTCCTGATACGAACGTTTCGTATTTCGTTCATGACTGTACTGATTACGCTTGCGTTGTCTTACCCACTTGCTCTATTACTTCTACGTGCGAACAGACGCCTGCGAACAGCCCTTTTGATACTGACTTTCGTATCCTTGGCCTCTAGCTTAATCGTTCGTAATTATGGCTGGGTGGTTGTACTGGCCGACGGCGGTGCCCTCAATAGCGTGCTAATCGGTCTTGGCTTAATCGCTCAACCCATTCGTTTCATGTACTCAGAAGGCGCCATCATCGTCGGCCTGGTGCACTTTGCCATCCCTTTTATGGTGCTGCCAATCTATGGATCGTTGTTACGGATACCACCCTCCATGCGAGAGGCCGCGCTATCGCTCGGTTCAAGTGAGTGGGCGTGTCTGCGTAACATCACACTGCCTCTGAGCTTACCAGGGGTGTTCGGCGGCACCATGCTGACCTTTGCGGTGAGTATGAGTGCGTACGTCACACCTCTGATGCTTGGCTCTCCATCGACCGCAATGATTTCACAGGTCGCCGCAGAACAATTGTTGGTTCAGTTAAATTTTCCTTGGGGCGCTGCCATCATCGTGACACTGACTGTGCTGACCTTTATTTTGGTTGCTGCCTACGCTACCATTTTGCGAAAGGTCTTTCGTGCAACGGTCTAGCGAATACCATCCCAGGCGCTATCAGGCCATCGTTCATTCGATCGGGTGGCTGACAACCATTTTTTTAATCTTTCCTGTCTTGCTGACGGTGATCGTTTCTTTTAATGCCTCATTTTTTATTGAGTTTCCACCCAAAGCATTCTCAGTTGATTGGTACGGAAACATCGCAAAGATCCATCGAATCGGGCACGCCACGCTCATCAGTGCACTAGTCGCCTTCGCGAGCGCGGCTGTGGCAACCCTCTTTGGTATCTGTGCCAGTTTGGCGCTCGTTCGTAGTGAGCTACCGGCAAAAGCCGCTATCACGGCCTTTTTGGTGTCTCCGATTACCATTCCTATGGTGGCAATTGGGATCGCACTTGTACAGTTTTTTATTCTGATTGGCACTGCTTTCACTTGGTACAGTCTTTTAATTGGCCATATTGTGTTGGTGCTTGCTTACCCTATTCGGACGTTGGTTGCTTCGCTGACCCTTTCAAACATCTCTCTTGAAGAGGCCGCAAGATCGCTTGGTGCAACCCGCCTGCAAGTATTCATGACGATTACCCTGCCACAAATGAAACCTGGTTTGATCAGCGGATTTATTTTTGCCTTCTTAATTAGCTTTGATAACTACCCAATCAGTATCTTTTTGGTGCGTGGTGGTCTGACAACCATGCCGATTGAACTGTTTAATTACATTACACAAAACTTAGACCCTACGCCAGCGGCTTTTTCGTCTGTGTACATTGCGATCGTCAGTGTGATTATTTTCTTGGCTGAAAAACGCTGGCGCATTATCTCGTATGCAATTCACTAAAGGTCAGAGCATGCCAGGACTAGAACTTGAAGGCGTAAATGTTTGGCTAGGAGCGCAACACGTTCTTAAGAACATCAATTTGAGTGTGGCACAAGGTGAATGCGTAGCTTTACTGGGACCCTCTGGCTGCGGAAAAACGACGACCTTAAGAACAATAGCTGGGTTCATCGTCCCGCAAGAAGGCAGCGTCAATATTGCCGGAAAATCAACAAAAAGCTTACCTCCAAACAAACGTAATGTTGGTCTCGTTTTTCAAGACTACGCGCTTTTTCCACACATGACCGTAAGCGAAAACGTGGGTTATGGTTTGCGTATGCGAAAAATTGACGGCAGTGCTAGAGCTGAACAAGTTGACCAAGCACTGGCAATGGTGCAACTCTTGCATATGAAAGACCGCATGCCTTCACAACTTTCAGGTGGACAAAGACAACGTATCGCGCTGGCTCGAGCGCTGGTCATTCAGCCAGATATTCTCTTGCTTGACGAACCGCTGGGCGCGCTCGACCGAAAACTAAGGGATCAAATGCAAGTGGAGCTTAAACAGCTTCAAAAAAAACTTGGCATT
>CAMCII010000204.1 GCA_945874505.1 Bordetella parapertussis
TGGGCCCAGCCCGGCGAATGCAGCAACACAAAAAGCGCACAGAAGCTAGCGAGCCAGTTGCGGCTACCACTCAACCCACAATTCTGATACTTTGTTTGCACGAGCATAAACCGCCCCATCAACGCTTAATTGTCAGCACCGTTGCGACACATGTCAAAGAATAACGCAGACCAGCTGCGTGCGCGCCTGCGCAGCCTTCGCCAGAGCATGTCTGTGGCTGAACGCCAACATGCTAGCGTCGCGCTATGCGCTCGATTGCAGCAGTGGTTCGACCAGCACCTTGCGGATTTGGCTGCTGCGCGACGCTCGAGCCCCCTTATCGTGGCCGGCTTTTGGCCGCTTGACTTCGAGCCCGATCTGCGACCTCTGTTAGCACAGCTTGACCTGCATCAAGTGACCGTCTGCTTACCGGTGATCGTTGAACGCCATGCCGCACTGGAGTTTCATCGGTGGACACCCGACACACCACTCACTGCGCAGGCCTTCGGGGTGATGGAACCTCCGCGTCAACAGGCGCTAGTGCCTGAGATTTTGTTAGTGCCCACACTCGGGTTCACGGCTCAGGCCGCCAGACTTGGCTATGGTGGCGGCTATTATGATCGCAGCTTGGCGGCCTTGCAGCGCGCGGGGCTGAGGCCACTTAAGGTCGGTATCGCGTGGCAACATGGTCTATTGACTGAAGCCGACGGGTTCGCCCCCCAACCTCATGATGTGCGGCTAGATGCGATCGCAACGCCTGAAGCGTGGCTGAAGTTAGAAATCGATAAGTGGGCGCCTTTGCTGAAAGCTGCGAATCAATATACCGACTAAGACGATCATTTAGGCGCT
Source organism: Bordetella parapertussis (assembly GCA_945874505.1). Lineage (GTDB taxonomy): Bacteria > Pseudomonadota > Gammaproteobacteria > Burkholderiales > Burkholderiaceae_B > Zwartia > Zwartia parapertussis_J. The sequence continues at coordinate 829 of CAMCII010000204.1, forward strand.
ATCGTGAAAAAGCCTTCTGAATAGAAGGCTTTTTTATGACTTGCAAACTAAAAGTACAACCCAGGGTACCTGACGCTAAACAGTCAACCCTCGCCAAATTGCCAGTGTGGCCTCGGCGTTGTTCAAGGTATAGAAGTGCAAGCCTGGCACATCGTTATCAATCAAGGTTTGGCACAGATCAGTGACCACCTCGGTACCAAATGCGCGAATCGACTCTTTGTCGTCGCCCATTTCCGCCAGCCGCAAGCGGATCCAGCGCGGTACTTCAGCCCCACACATTTCCGAAAACCGCATGAGCTGCGTATAGTTGGTGATAGGCATGATACCCGGCACAATCGGGATATTCACGCCCTTAGCCTGCGCGCGATCGACAAAATCAAAGTACGCATCTGCATTAAAGAAATACTGCGTAATCGCACTGTCTGCACCAGCCCGCACCTTATTCACAAAGTGCGTCAAGTCATGTTCAGGTCCTGCCGCCTGAGGATGCATCTCAGGGTAAGCCGCCACTTCAATATGAAACCAATCACCGGTTTCGTGGCGAATCAAGTCAACCAAATCACTGGCATGCCGCAACGCACCGGCAGCATCGGCGCCCATGCCCGAAGGCATATCACCACGCAAGGCCACAATACGGCGCACACCCTCTTTACGATATAACCGCAACAACGACTTGAGCTCGTCTCGACTTGACCCGATACAAGACAAGTGAGGCGCCGCATCGCGGCCCAACTCACGCAACACACGCACCGTGTCAAACGTGCCATCACGGGTCGAACCACCTGCTCCAAATGTGACACTGCAGTAAACCGGATCGATCACCAGCATTTGTTGGGCGCCCGCAACCAACCGCTGCTTTGCCACATCATCACGGGGCGGAAAAAACTCGAGGCTAAAAGCCGTGCTTGCTTGCATCGTCATTGATTATTTATTGATTAAGTTCGTCAAGAAACTGGAAATCAAACTGTAAAACAACGCGCCCCCAACTGCCCACCAGAAGCCATTGACCTGAAAGCCTTTGAAGAGAGACCCCGCCAACCAAAACATCAGCGCGTTGATCACAAACAAAAACAAACCAATGGTCACGATCGTGATCGGCAAGGTCAACAACACAAACAAAGGTTTAACCAACATATTGATCAAACCCAACACCAAAGCCGCCCACATAGCAGACCAAAAGCTCGCAACAACAATGCCGGGCAAAATATATGCAACGACCAATAAGGCAACTGCATTTAGTATCCAGACGAGTAGTAAAGTCATAGCGAACTCCAGGTGAGTCAAACGTAGCGGACAACCGGCCTGACCATGCGACCTTGCCTAAAACTGAAGACAAGGCCGCACGGCTAGTGGCTTAGTAACGGTACTGTTCGCCCTTGAAGGGGCCCTCTTGCTTGACACTGATATAAGCAGCTTGCTGTGGTGTCAGTTTCGTCAAGTGTGCGCCGATTTTGTCGAGATGCAAACGAGCTACTTTTTCATCAAGGTGCTTAGGCAACACATAGACCTGACCCGAGGTGTACTGTTCGTTACGGCTAAACAGCTCGATCTGCGCCATCGTCTGGTTTGTAAACGATGAAGACATCACGAACGATGGATGGCCAGTACCGCAACCTAGATTCACCAGACGACCCTTAGCCAACAAGATAATGCGCTTGCCGTCAGGGAAAATCACGTGATCAACTTGTGGCTTGATTTCTTCCCACTCTAGGTTTTCGATACCGACGACATCGATTTCGTTATCGAAGTGGCCGATGTTGCAGACGATTGCCTGGTCTTTCATGCGATCCATGTGGGCACGCGTGATGACGTTGTAGTTTCCGGTGGCTGTCACGAAGATGTCAGCCTTATCAGCGGCCTCTTCCATCGTCACGACTTTGAAGCCTTCCATCGCGGCTTGCAGCGCGCAGATTGGATCCACCTCAGTCACCCACACTTGCGCGCGCAAGGCCGCCAAGGCCTGAGCCGAGCCCTTGCCCACGTCGCCATAACCCGCAACCACTGCAACTTTACCGGCGATCATGACATCGGTCGCACGCTTAATCGCGTCAACCAACGACTCACGGCAGCCGTAGAGGTTGTCAAACTTTGACTTGGTCACTGAATCATTGACGTTAATCGCAGCGAAGGCGAGCTCGCCTTTCTTTGACATGTTGTAAAGGCGCAAGACACCGGTGGTGGTTTCTTCGGTCACGCCTTTGATCTGGGCTAAACGTGAGGAGTACCACTTTGGATCGCGCTTGATCGTGGCTTTGATCGCAGCAAACAACACGACTTCTTCTTCAGAGCTTGGGCTGTTCAAGACCGACAAATCTGACTCGGCTTTGGTGCCCAGATGCAACAACAGTGTGGCATCGCCACCATCATCCAAAATCATGTTGGCTTGATGCTCGCCTGGCCATTCAAAAATCTTGTGGGTGTAATCCCAATACTCAACCAAGGTTTCGCCTTTTTTGGCAAACACCGGCGTGCCAACAGCGGCGATGGCTGCTGCAGCATGGTCTTGGGTTGAGTAAATATTGCACGACGCCCAACGCACTTCAGCACCAAGTGCTTGCAGTGTTTCGATTAGCACAGCCGTTTGAATCGTCATGTGCAGGCTGCCTGTGATACGGGCACCTTTCAACGGCTTAGTTTTGCTGAATTCAGCACGTGTGGCCATCAGGCCTGGCATTTCAGTTTCAGCGATCAGAATTTCGCGGCGGCCAAAGTCTGCAAGAGACAGGTCGGCGACGTAATAGTCAGTAAATTTTTGTGTAGCAACAGTCATGGCAAGTAGGGCTCCGGTGAGCCTGCTCGGCAATGCGATGTTGGGGTGAACTTGAGCACCACCTCAATCGCTGGCTGGCAGGATTGGGTGAGCGCCGTTAAGGTTGGCAAAAGCACCAACGGTAACGTAGAAGCTTATGAGCCTGGCGAATCGGCAAACTAGCGCGGATTCGTCGCAACGCTCCTCAAAAGCAGATGAATTGTAACGTGTTTATTTTGCACTTGCAGCAAAATGTTTTGGTACAACCTCTTGAAGGCTTAGGGTTTTTTCCGAGAATAAGCCTACAACCTCTTGCGCCCAAAGGATTTTTTACTTAGTTCAGTTGGTATATTTGGTCACGTAAATCGCTGCAGCAAATAGTGAGGGCAACAAGCCTGCTAACAGGGCCATGATCCGCCACGTCAGCTTGCTCATTTCGCTGTGTAACGTTGTTTCGACCCTGGCAATTGAGGCCGACATACGAGTTTCGAGGCAGGCCAAATCCTCGCGCGTGGCGAGGGTTGGGATGATTGCTTCTAAGCGAGTGAGTCGTGTTTCCATTACTCAATTTTAAAATGCTTGCGACCTAGCTTGCAATACGTATTGCTCGTTTTTTGTGTAACGAAATGTTAGCTCTTCGGCGGCAAATGCAACGCGACGATATCGTTGGCCGGGTCGCCATGAAACGGGTAACGCTCCCGCACCAGTGGGTCATGCCCGGGCACGATATGCTGGGGTGAATCCGCCGCGTCACGCAAAATGCCATAGCCCTCTAGCATCTCGCCAAGGTGAAACACAATCGGAAACGGCGAGGGTTTTTCCATGTTTTCGTAGTAATGGCTGGCGTCTGAAGCCAAGACCACCCAACCGCGCGCGGTGTGCACACGCAATGATTGCAGGCCCTTTGTATGGCCACCAATCTTCATCAACTCAATCCCAGGGCAAAGCGTTTCGCGACCATCGTGAAACACCACTCGGTCTGAGTACACGCGACGCACCAGCGCGACGACATCCTCAATGTTGTAAGCGTGTCTAAACAGGCCCTGACACATATGTCGCCCGCAGGCGTAATCCATTTCGCCATCTTGAATATGAAACTTAGCGTTGGGCAATAAATCGATGTTGCCTGCGTGGTCGTAATGCAAGTGTGTGATCACGACATCCTGGACATCTTCTGGGGCAATGCCTAACAAGGCGAGAGAACCAACAGGGCAGCGCGTCAGCGTGCGGCCTCGTTGTTTAGCCTGCTCGGCGTTAAAGCCAGTGTCCACCATGATGGTTCTGCCTTCGCCACGGATCAGCCACACAAAATAGTCCATCGGCATGAGCTCGTCGTGCGGATCGTGGGTAATGAAGTTCTCGCGACGCGTGCGCTTGGGCATGGTGGCGTAACGCAGCGCAAAAATTTCGTAATTAGGCAGTGTCATGAGGTCTCCGGATGCCGTTGAGGTCGGCTTGTTGTCGTTCTGATAACTTATCGCTGTGCTCGTCTTGCGACGCAGCCGTGTTAGGAGCTCACCGTTGTGCTCACTTGTGGATCATTCTGAGAGCTGCCCACGGTACTTGTCAAGCCCGCTGTCGCACGACTCACTTGACACGAGTTAAGCCAAACACAGACAATCAGGCTCAACGTTTGGGGATACGAACGCATTTATAAGCCGGTACGCCTCTGTTAAATTTTTTCACTCTCGCTCTGCATAGCGGCTCGTTCGACCGCTTGCGCAAAGCTGAACCCACTTTTTAAAAAGGCACGTCAAAGATGAGCGCTCAACCAACCATTGGTTTTGTCGGTGTAGGTAGCATGGGATGGCCCATGGCCGCTTTATTGCACAAAGCCGGCTACCCCCTTCAAATTGTTGACGCTTCGGCCGAACGCGCCCAAGCCTTTTGCAAAGAGATCGGCGGCACTGTCGCCGCTTCAAATCGTGCGTTGGCCGCGGCTTCAGACATCATCATCACTATTTTGCCCACCAGCGCGATCGTTGAGGCCGTACTCAATGGCCCAGATGGCGTGTTGGCTGGCCTACGCCCTGACGCCGTGATTGTCGAAATGAGCTCTGGCGTGCCTACCATCACCCGCACACTGGCTGAGCAGGTCGCAGCCGCCAAAGGTCACTTGGTGGATGCCCCCGTATCGGGCGGCGTGCCGCGCGCCAAAACAGGTGAACTGGCCATTATGTTTGGCGGTAGCGCAGCCTTGCTTGAGCGGGTGCGCCCGGTCTTGTCCTGTATGGGCACATCAATTACGCCTACCGGCGATGTCGGCTCGGCTCACGCAATGAAAGCGCTGAACAACCTGGTCTCGGCCGGCGGCTTTTTGATCGGCGTTGAGGCGCTGTTGATTGGTAAGCGTTTTGGGTTAGACCCCGCTGCGATGGTCGACGTGTTGAACTCTTCAACCGGCATGAACAACTCAACGCAGAAAAAATTCAAGCAGTTTGTGTTGTCAGGTCAGTACAACGCGGGTTTTGGTCTGGATTTGATGGTCAAAGACTTAAGCATTGCGTTGGGGATTGGCAAAGATACCAACACGCCAACGCCGTTTGCCTCGCTCTGCCGTGAGATGTGGGCAGCCTCGGCTGCGATGCTCGGGCCTGGTCAGGATCACACTGCTGTGGCCAAGATGTCTGAGAAGCTGGCTGGGACTGTGTTGTCTGATAAGTAGGGTGCTGGCGGGGCGTATGGGTTTTGTTCTTTGCCTGCGCCCGTTCTTTGCCTGCGCCCGGTCAGACTCTACGCACCTAAATTGTGCTGAGCAAATTTAGGTGTCTCCGGTCTGACCTCGGGGTTTGGGCTGGCCTAAAATTCTTACGTGGTACCGGGGCGCCTGGGGTAGCCTTCGGCACGGATTCTGACCCAGACGGCTTGTTTTTCGGCGTCGTCCATGAAGACCCAATTTGACACTTCCATGATTGTGCGCCCGCAACCTCGGCAGACATCTTCAAACAAGGTTGAGCAGACGGCCACGCAGGGTGAGTCTGCTGCGCCGGGTTGGCCCACTTCGGGTGCTGTTTCGGCGCTTGGGCTGTGGTTGTGTTTTTGAGTCGGTGAGGTCATCGGTGCAGCATAGCACTGGGATCTGACTCACGTAAAAATGCCCCTACACAGGTCTCTGTGCAGGGGCATTTTTGACTTCGTTTATGCTTTTACAACACTGAAGCAATCGTGGCTGCTAAGCCAACACAACAATTACTTACCAGCTGCCTTTTTAAGCACAGCCGCTTTGTCGGTAGCTTCCCAGGTGAACTCGGGCTCGTTACGACCAAAGTGACCGTAGGCTGCTGTCTTGGTGTAGATCGGACGCAATAAGTCGAGCATGTTGACGATGCCTTTTGGACGCAGATCAAAGTGCTCGCGCACCAATAAGGCCAGGGCATCATCCGAAA
>CAMCII010000205.1 GCA_945874505.1 Bordetella parapertussis
TCATCAATTAACAGCTCGGCACCCGGCTGCAGCGCACGATCTTGATCGTCAACCAGTTCGGCCCCTAAGCGTCGCGCGAGTTCTTGTCCAATCTCAGCCATCCGGCCAAACGCACGGGTATCGACGGGGCTACGCGGCACATCCAACAACAAACTCAACCGATCAACGCCAGCCATCCCAGCGTCAAACGACTCTTCGTCTGCGCGAGAGAGCGTAAAACAGACAAAACCATGATCACCACACCAGGCAAAACGCCCCATGTAAGGCACGAAACCCATCGCTTGTGCGGCACTGCTCACGTCGGACACCGAGCGCACACCCGCCAACAGTAAAGTCAAACCAACTTGCGTATCGAGCCCCTCGCAGATCTGATCTAAACGCCGCGCCAGCTCAACCACTTGCTCTTGCTCGGGCGCCTCGAGCGTGCATTCAAGTTGATCCGCTAAAGTTTGTGCGCGCGTAAAAATTTGCGACCATTCAATGGCGCTTAGCGGGCCACTGCGATTGGCTAACAGCACCGCTAGCTGAACCGAAATATATTGATCTTGAGGATCAATCTGCATCGCGTGCTGACCTTGCACGTTTTGCACAAACACTCTAACCGCTTTGCGACCCGCTATCCGTAAAGGCATCAGTAAGGGCGCCAAATCCTCGCCCGTCATCGGCCCCTGAAAGGTCAACTCAATGACTGCCTCTGTCACAGAGTCAGGTTCAAGTGCGTCGGTATCCGCTGCGTCTTGGGCGCCGCCTGTAAAGGGCAACACCACCGCCCCGCCACCTAGGCCAGGCTCACGACGACCACTCTCACTGAAAGTGGGTTCGCTCAAAAGAGGGTCTTTGTCAATCCTCGGTAGCTCAGCCTGCATGCGCTTGCGCACACGCAGATCTTGAATCCAATTAAAGCCAAGCAGCAGCAAGATGACGCCTGCGCCCAAAACAATCAGATAGATCTGCAACTCACTCATGTGTAGACCCTAGAATTAAGCCGCTTCTGCTGCAAGTTGCAGCGCCGATTCAATATCAACTGCCACGATTCTTGATACACCTTGTTCTTGCATGGTGACACCAATCAATTGCCGCGCCATTTGCATCGCAATTTTATTATGTGAAATAAACAAAAACTGGGTGTGCTCTGCCATACTGCCCACCAAATTAGCATAACGCTCAGTATTGGCGTCATCAAGTGGTGCATCAACCTCATCGAGTAGGCAAAACGGTGCTGGATTCAGCTTGAACAACGCAAACACTAGCGCAGTCGCAGTCAAGGCTTTTTCTCCACCTGACAGCAAGTGAATCGAGGTGTTGCGTTTACCGGGTGGTTGAGCCATCACCTGGACTCCGGCGTCTAGGATCTCGTCGCCGGTCATAATCAGTCGCGCCTCGCCCCCACCAAAGAGCTTGGGAAACAACTCGCCGAAGTGCGTATTGACTTCGTTAAAGGTTGTCTGCAACAAATCACGGGTTTCGCGATCGATTTTGTGGATAGCATCTTCGAGTGTATTGATCGCAGTCTGCAAATCAAGAAATTGCGCATCAAGGTAACCTTTACGCTCGCGCGACTCATTGAGTTCGTCAAGCGCTGCCAAGTTAACCGAGCCCAGACTTTCGATTTTTTTCGTGATGCGTTGCACTTCACTTTGCAACCAGGCCGGACGCGACCACTCTTCTGGCTGATCGACCAGCGAGGCCTGCACAGCGAGACGGTCAACCTGACGCTCGTTGAGCTGCTCGGCGAACTGTTCAGCGGCCAAACGAGCGGCTTGTTCTTGCAACTGCAATTGCATGATGCGTTCACGGCGTGGCTCAAGAGAGCGTTCAAGCGTCAGGCGCTCTTCATCGGCTTCGCGTAACTGTGCAGCCAACGTATCCATCTCGATGCGTACTCGACCAAGAGCCTCTTCACGCTCGGCACGCAACTCAAGTGCCTCTTGCAAGCCGGCCTCGGCCGCGGCGGCGTCGAGTGTGCTCAGGTCAGACTCAAGCGTAATCAGCTCTTGCCTGGCGCGCGTATTTTGTTCGGTCGCCAGTTGCAGATTACGTTGCAGTTCGGCAATGCGAGCACGAATCCCACGCTCATTAAACTCGGCCTCTTGGGCGCCGCGCTCTTGATCGCGCAAGCGATCTCGAGCAGTTTGTGCTTCGTCTGCCAACGCCTCGCCAGCCATCTCAGCCTCAGAGTAAGCCTCTTGCAGGGTAGCGATTTCGGCATCAAGGTCTTCGAAACGCGTCTCGGCTTCGATTTTGGTGGCTTGTAATTCTTCTTGTTGCGAGGCGACTTCGGCTAGGTCTTGCTCAAGTCGACCTGAACGCTCGCGAGTTTGTTCAACTAGCTGCAGCAGACGCGTGTGCTCAAGTTGCAAATCATGCAGTCGACGGGTGACCTCACCAACACGTTGGCGCATCGGCGGCAAGGCTTGAGATATCTGTTGCCAGGCGGATTCTGCTTGCGCCACAGCCGAACGTGACTGGTCTGCGATCAGCTGACGCGCCTTGATTTCGCGCCGCAGGTTTTCGATCTCTTGTTGACGCGCCAATAAACCGGCTTGTTCAGAGTCTGGGGCGTAAAAACGCACGCTGTTGGCATCAACTAAGTGCCCGCCCTGCACCACCAGCAAAGCGCCAGCGGGTAGCGAGGCGCGCAAGGCCAGCGCTTCGGTGATGTCTTTGGCAGTAAAGACATGCCCAAGCCACGCTTGCAGCAAGGTGCGCAGCTCTGGATCACTAATACGCAGCAGCGACGTTAAAGGCGTCAAGCCTTGGGGCGCTGCAGCCGCTGCGGCAGCCACCGGCAATTGGTAAAACGCCAGGCGCGCGGGGGGCACATCAGCGGCAAAAGCTCGCGCCCAATCCAGATTGCGCACCTCAAGGCCTGTCATACGCTCGTTGAGCACCGCCTCGATGGCGGTCTCCCAGCCAGCTTCAACGTGCAGCTTTTGCCACAAACGACCCAGCGTGGTCAGTTCGTGTTTGGCGAGCCAAGGCTCAAGTGCCCCTTTCTTTTGCACATCTTCTTGCAAGCGCACCAGCGCCGACAAGCGAGCGTCTAAGCGAGCCAAGGCTTCGGCCTCGGTCAGAGCGGTTTGCTGAGCCTGATTGCGCTGAGCATCAGCCTGCGGCAAACGCTCTTCAAACTCAACGAGTTTGCCTTGCGCCTCTTCGAGCAGCTCTTCAGTTGAAAGCTTGTCACCGGTCAGTTGCTCAAGCGCAGCCAGATCAGGTGACTCGACACCTTTTAATTCTTGCATCAAGCGCTCACGACGCAACTCAAGTGCCTGCAATTGACGATCAGAATCGCGTTGCGTTTGAGCCGCCAACGCTAAGCTTTGCTCGACCCGCGCTAACGCGATTCGCATCTCTTCGCGCTGGGCCGCCGCTTCGCGCACGCGGGTTTCAATCTCAGGCAGACCGGCTTGCGCCGCGATGGCCAGGTCACGCGCCTCTTCAGAGCGAGCAGCACTAGTGGCGAGTTCGTCTTCGCCATCCAATATTTGTTGTTGGCAGTGCTCGCGTTGAGACTCCCATTCAGTGATTTGCACCTGCAATTGCGCGCGTCGGGTTTGCACACGATTACGCGACTCGACCACGTGTCGGATCTCAGCCTCTAGGCTGCTGACCTTAGCATTGGCTTCGTACAAAGCACCCTGCTCGGCGTGCACGGCATCACCCGCAGCATAATGCGCCTGGCGGCGAGACTCAAGCGCAGCTTCGCTGGCCCTTAAGCCAGCTGTTGAGGCTTCGAGTTCGGTATGGGCACGCTCAATGTTTTGTTGCGTGCGATCACGCTCGTCTTGAGCCGCAGCCTCTTTTAAAAACCACAGCGCATTTTGCTTGGCTTCGCCTTCGGTTTGCAGACCACGGTACTCACGTGCCACTTCTGCTTGACCTTCAAGCTTTTCAAGTTGCGAACCAAGCTCACGCAAGATATCTTCGACACGCACAAGATTTTCGCGCGTGTCTGATAAACGATTTTCAGTTTCACGACGACGCTCTTTGTAGCGCGACACACCCGCCGCCTCTTCAAGGTAGACGCGCAGCTCTTCGGGCTTAGCTTCAATCAGTCGATTAATCATGCCTTGACCGATGATGGCGTACCCACGCGAACCTAAGCCTGTTCCTAGAAAAATGTCGTAAACGTCGCGACGACGGACTTGTTGGTTATTGATGAAATAGCTACTGGTGCCATCTCGGGTCAACACCCGGCGCACTGCGATTTCGCCGTAACTGGCCCACTGCCCCGTGGCTCGACCATCGCTGTTATCAAACACTAACTCAACCGAGGCGCGTGCCGAGGCTTTACGCTGGCTTGAGCCACTGAAAATCACATCTTGCATCGATTCGCCGCGCAACTCAGACGCACGACTTTCGCCCATCACCCAACGTACCGCATCGATGATGTTAGATTTGCCGCAACCGTTGGGGCCCACTACGCCAACTAGCTGACTAGGGGTGGGGATCACGGTCAGATCGACAAAGGACTTGAAGCCGGCAAGTTTGATCTGGGTCAGGCGCACAATAGTGAGACACAATCTAGAATGGAATACCCTTGATCATAACGCAGCCTGAGACGAATTTAGCTTCGATAATCAGTCTCAATCGCCGTTCTACCCGAATCTGAACCAAGGGCAATCCCTCATTCTCTTTTTTCTCAAAATCCCGCATTGTGGCGTGCTAGCGCTATGGCTAAATAACAAAAGATCTGTCGGTATACTCGGACAGGCGAAAACGGGTCTAGCCTGCGAACCCGAGACGGTTCCGTCAATATGTTGAACTCAACCCCTTTTAAAAGACGCTCCAAGTGAACAGAGGCTTTTTTACCGTTATGGCGGCGCAAGCGCTTTCTTCGCTTGCAGACAACGCGCTTTTTATCGCTGCAATCGCGCTCATTCAGCAGTTACAGGGCCCCGACTGGATGGCCCCCATGATGAAATGGTGGTTTGCGGCCTCTTACGTGCTGCTGGCAGCCTTTGTCGGTGCCATTGCAGACTCTTACCCGAAAGGCCGGGTTATGTTTATGACCAATGCCATTAAGGTCAGTGGCTGCGCCCTGATGTTTTGTTACGCTTTTTGGGGATTATCAGAGGGCGGGCAAGTCAACCTTGTCTGCGCGGCCTACGCCTTGGTGGGGATTGGTGCAGCAGCGTATTCGCCCGCCAAATACGGCATCGTCACAGAAATGTTGCCACCGTTACAGTTGGTAAAAGGCAATAGCTGGATCGAAGGCCTGACGATCCTCTCTATCATTCTGGGCACCTTGGTGGGGGGTGTACTCGTCTCCCCTGTAGTGTCGGACTGGTTACTCGCCCATCCCTGGTTCAGCGGCTTTGTACAAACGCCAGCCGAGGCCGCGATTTTAGTGATCGCTCTGATCTATGCCGCGGCCGCAATCTGCACGTTGATGATTCCCAAGACCAATATTGTTTACCCTAAACAGCAAAAAAACCCTTTTAGCTTGATGAAAGCATTTTGGGGCTACGTCCGCATCCTCTGGAAAGATAAGCTTGGGCAAATCTCACTGGCCGTCACCACGCTGTTTTGGGGCGCTGGTGCCACACTGCAGTTAATCGTGATCGAGTGGGGTCGGAGCCATCTTGGCTACCGCTTGGATCAGGCATCGATTTTGATGGGCATCACGGCCATTGGCACCATTTTCGGTGCAGTACTGGCCGGTCGAGTCGCCTTACCTCGCGCCTTAACCGTGTTGCCACTAGGCGTTGCGATGGGCTTTGTTGTGCTTTTGATGCCCTTTGTCCAGTCTTCTTGGACAATCAATTTCATGGGCGTTGAGTTGCCGTGGGCCGCCTATATTCTGCTGATTTTGATTGGTTTGACCTCTGGCTATTTTGTCGTACCGATGAACGCTCTGCTGCAACATCGTGGCCACGTCTTGTTGTCAGCCGGTCACTCCATTGCCGTACAAAATTTCAATGAACAATTAAACATTTTGCTCATGGTGGCGATTTACACCATTTTGTTGTGGCTGCAGCTGTCGATCAGCATCATCATCGGGATCTTTGGCCTATTAGTCGCTGGCGTGATGCTGTTGATCATCTACTGGAATAAAAGCAACCTTAAACATCATCCCGGCCTGCTTGAGCAGATCGGGCAAGAGGGGCACGGTAAGGCACTTTGACATCCTCTCCGCCTCAAAGCGCGGGGATTCCAACGGCGCTACGCTACGAACCTACCTAACGAAACGGATCTAGCGCCGTAGCGTGAGCAGCAACTGCAAATCTTGCCACGCCGCCGCTTTGTCGGCGGGGTGGTTGAGTAAGTGGCCACTGTGATAACTGGCAACCAAAGGGATTGTTTGCCCGGCCACTTCAAGCTGATGCACTCGGCCTCGCAAGTTTTGCAAAGGCTCGTCTGTGTTCAACAAGGATTGCGCCACCACACGCCCCAACGCCAAAATACTAAAGGGGCGCAACAATTCAAGCTGACGCACCAGATACGACTGGCAAGCCGCGACTTCTTCGCGCAGGGCAAGCCGGTTTCCGGGAGGCCGACATTTCACAAGATTCGTCAGATACACATCACGCGTACGCGCGCTACCAATGGTTAACAACATTTGATCAAGCAACGCGCCGGACTCGGCCATAAAAGGCAGGCCCTTACGATCGTCTTGCTCACCCGGGCCATCACCAATCACCAAAATAGCAGGCTGTGTCACGCCCTGCCCCATCACCACTTGGTCACGCTGCCGACACAGGCCGCAGGCCTGACACGCGCTGGCTGCAAGCGTTAACGCTTCAAGATCGGGGGCCGCAGCGGCAGCAGCAGCTGTCAGCGCCGTCATCGCAGCGATACTCACTGCACTCATCGGTGCTGCAGCTTGTTGTGGCTGACTTGCAGCGCCGCGAGTCGACGCGCGTACTGATTTTGCTGATGTTGTTGCTGTCGCTGATGTTGCTGATGTTGCTGATGTTG
>CAMCII010000206.1 GCA_945874505.1 Bordetella parapertussis
AATCGATCGACTTCATATGCAGTATTTAACCTTAAGCTGCACATCGTGTTTGGGGGAGAAGAAGTTGGCAGCGTGGGCGGCGCGACGCTCGCAACGGTGCGGGCGTATGTCGATGCGCAAGGTACTCAGGAACATGCTAGAAGGAAAGGCAAGGCGCTTTAACAAGCACCGTTCGCTAGACCCCACCCTGGCTTGCGCCTAGAGTGGGTTATGCGCTCGCATTAGTTCAAGACCAAGTGTTAAATCGCGTGTATTTCCGTAGCGCAAGACTCCTGTACCGCCAGCATTTGTTGCAAGGTTTCCGCCAATCGTGCAGCTGCCCTCTGCCCCAAGACTCAACGGAAAGTAACGTCCAACTTTACGCGCAGCCTGCTGGATGTCAGCCAAGATCACCCCCGCCTCGGCAGTCAGGGTATTGTTGACCGGATCGACATCGTGAATACGCTTCATACGGTTCAACGACAAAACGACTTGGGCTCCACTCATGTCAGGGGTTGCGCCACCGCTCATGCCTGTATTGCCACCCTGCGGTACGACAGGTGTATGCGATTGGTGGCACAAGCGCATGACAGCCGAAACCTCTGTTGTATTACTAGGCCGTACCACCGCAACCGTGCGACCGTGCGCTTTACCTAACCAATCATTGACATAGATTTCTTGATCTGCGGGATTCAAGAGCATCCCTTCCTCGCCGACAATATGCATGAGCCGCAGCGTTAAATCTTTTTGTTTCAGTGGATCTTGCACAGTGCGTTGCCCTACCAACCCAACAATGTTCGACCGATCGCCATGGCTGTCGCTGCCTGCGTCGGCTCGACAACCGGGATACCCAGCTCCTCTTCTAACCACGCCCGGTGCGCTGCCATCCCAGCGCAACCCAACACAACCACATCAATCTGGTGCACGTCACGCAAGGCTTTTCCGGCTCTCAGCAACCCCGTGCGCGTGCGATCTACATCCACTAAGTCCACCACGTTTATCCCAAGAGGAACCTCTGCCACAACGCGTTCGGTTAAGCCCATCGCACCAAACATTCGTCCGTGTCTAGGAATCGACTGGCGCAAGATCGCAATCACGCCCACACGATGGCCTCTGGTCAGCGCAGTCAACACACCGCATTCACTGATTCCCAATACAGGTTTGGTCGTTGCCTCGCGCACGGCATGCAACCCAGGATCACTAAAACACGCTAACACATAGGCGCCGGCACTTGCACCGTTTTTTGTATCGAGACCTCTCACCAAGTTCACGAGCGGCAGGGTTACCTGCTCAACGTCCATTTGCGACTGGATACCGGGCGGGCCCTCGGCAAGGGTCAAACATTCAATTTTGGGTCCGCCGGGCAAACGCAACGGATTTAATGCTTCATCAAATGCATCTGTAACGGCTTGGGTTGAGTTTGGGTTAATGACGAATATGGTTTTGACCATGGCTAAATCCTCTTTTATTCAAGTCTAGCAGTGACTAAACATGTTTGTATTGTCAATTTATGCATGGGCCTTAACATGATGTTATGGTTACAGCCAAGATCTGGATTCATCCCGCGCCTATGCATGATGCCTGTTAAAGGGGCTCAGAACGATGCAATTGAACCTGCGACAAATTGAAGTCTTTCGCGCGGTCATGACCTCGGGGTCGATCAGCGGCGCTGCCAAACTACTGTTCGTTTCGCAACCCGCCATCAGTCGCTTGTTATCACACACCGAGCAAAGGCTCGGCTTCGCCTTATTCGAACGTATTAAGGGGCGCCTCTATCCAACCCCAGAGGCCCGCCAACTTTTTAAAGTGGTGGCGACCGTCTACGACGGCGTGCGCCGCGTTGAAGAATTAGCCAGCGAACTCTCTGAAAAACGTAGCGGTATCCTGCATCTAGTCTCGAGCCCCAGCATCGGACACATGCTCATCCCGCTAGCCATTGCACAGTATCACCAGACGCACCCTGAGGTGAAGGTGACGTTTCAGCCCTTGACAGTCGTACCGCTCACTCAAATGCTGCTAGATCATCGAGCCGATCTTGGGGCGGTCATCCTGCCGTCCCAACATCCAAATTTACTGTCCGAACCAATCGGTCAGGGTAACCTCGTCTGTATCTTTCCGTACAACCATCCGCTCGCAAGCGGATCAATGCTGACGATCGAAGATCTTCTGCCCTATCCTCTGGTGTCCTATCGCAGCGAAACACCTTTTGGAACGCTAGTCGAGCAGATGTACCAAGAGGCCGGGTATGTGCGGCGAGTCGCGATTGAGGTGAGCTCCCCTCACAATGCTTGTTCATTAGTGAAAGCGGGCGCAGGCATTGCCATCGTTGATGAGTTCTCTGCGCACAGCGCTCAAGGTGATTTCGTGGTGCGCCCAATCGTCCAAACCAAAACCTTAGCCATCAATCTTGTGCAATCACGCTTTGAGCCGCTTTCGCAGCTTGCGCAAGACTTCGCCGTGGTCTTGCGCGATACCGTCAAGAAGCAAGGCTTCGCGATGCCGAAAAATAGCGCCTAGTCGCGTCGCACAGACCCTTAACATAAAGTTATAGCAGGACAATAAAAAAATAAGTGATGTTCTAGCTCAACAGCTTTAGGATTAGGCAACACAGTTCCAAAGCCGGAGACGTTATGCCTGTCCCAACCAACGCCAAAGGCGTTTTTACGATCTGCCCCACACCTTTTGACGATGCACTCAAGGTTGATACCGAAAGTATCAAAAGCTTGGTGGACTTTCTGGTCGATACGGGGGTCACTGGTTTAGCCATTCTTGGTTTCTTGGGCGAATTACACAAACTCAACAATACTGAACGACGCGTAGTGACAGACACCTTTATTCGGCACACGAAAGGGCGTGTGCCGGTTTGGGTGGGCGTTCGCGCCCATGGCATCACCGGTGCAATCGAGCAAGCGCAAGAAGCCCAAGACGCAGGCGCTGCGGCAGTTTTTGCGGCCCCCTTGGATAACGCAAGTGATGCGCTGCTGTTCGACTATTACAAAACCGTTGCAGAGGCAGTCAGTATCCCAGTTGTCATTCATGACTTTCCAGACTCTTTCGGTACAGAAATTCGACCCGAAGTTGTTGCTCGTCTTGGCAAAGAGGGCGGCGTCAACATGATCAAAATGGAGGAGCCTCCGGTTGGCCAAAAAATCAGTCGGATTCGCGAACTTGCCGGTGATGACGCGATGAAGATTTTTGGGGGGCTGGGCGGCATGTTTTTCTTGGAGGAACTTCAGCGTGGCGCTGTCGGCACGATGACCGGCTTCGCTTATCCCGAAGTATTAATCGAAATCTATGACCGCTACGCCTCAGGCGATCACGCTGGTGCCGCAGCCGTCTTTGATCGCTACTGCCCGCTTATCCGCTACGAGTTTCAACCAAAAATTGGCCTGGCGCTGCGCAAATATATTTATCAACAACGCGGCGCAATTCGCTGCAATGCGATTCGCTCACCCGGAATGCGTATCGACGCGCTCACAATTAAAGAGCTTGAGGCCACTGTCGCGCGCGTAGGTTTATCGACCACCGCGCGCGGCAGACAAGTCGTCAAGGCTTAAGAGGAACAACGATGAGCGTCATGAGCAATTTCGACATCACGATTCGTAATGGTCGCATCTGCACGGCCAACGAGACCTACTACGCTGGCATCGGCATCAAAGACGGCGTGATTGCGGCAATCGCGCACAATCTACCGGCTGGAAAAAAAGATATCGATGCTGCTGGACGCTGGGTGTTACCCGGCGGTATTGATAGCCACTGTCACGTTGAGCAGTTATCAGGCATGGGTATGATGTGTGCCGACGATTTTTACAGCGCAACCGTTTCGGCCGCCTTTGGCGGCACGACAACGATTGTGCCGTTCGCAGCACAACATCGCGGCAACCACATTCCAGACGTCGTCGCCGACTACGCGAAGCGCGCGGCTGAAAAAGCAGTGATTGATTACGGGTTCCATCTCATCTTGGCAGACCCTACGGCCGAAGCCTTAGAAAAACATCTGCCCGCCGTCATCAAGGAGGGGATTACGTCATTCAAAATATATATGACGTATGACCGCATGAAGCTCGATGACTATCAGATACTAGATGTCTTAGAGTGCGCAAGTCAGGAAGGTGCACTCGTCATGGTCCATGCAGAAAATAACGATATGATCCGTTGGATCGCGCGTCGATTGGTCGAACGCGGGCTGACAGCACCGAAGTATCATGCTGTTGCGCACACAAGCATCGCCGAGAGCGAGGCGACCCATCGCGCAGTCTCGCTCGCGCGTCTGGTGGATGTGCCCTTATTGATCGTTCACGTCGCAGGACAAGAGGCCGTGCGCGTCATTCACTCCTCGCAAGCGCTAGGTCTCCCCATCCATGCAGAAAGCTGCCCACAGTATCTGTTTCTAACGGCGAAAGACATTGATCTTCCAGGTCTGGAAGGCGCAAAATTTTGCTGTAGCCCACCGCCTGGCGATGAGGCTTCACAAGAAGCAATCTGGCAGGGGCTCATTAATGGCACTCTTCAGATGTTCTCATCGGATCACGCACCCTACCGCTTTGACGAATCAGGCAAATTACCTAAAGGAGAGGCGACAACGTTCAAAGACATGGCCAATGGCGTACCGGGGCTAGAAGTGCGTATGCCTTTGCTATTTTCAGAGGGCGTTCTAAAAGGCCGTATGACAATCGAACGCTTCGTCGCAGTGACAGCGACCAATCATGCACGCACCTACGGGATGTATCCACAAAAAGGCACAATCGCCGTCGGTAGCGACGCGGACCTCGCCATTTGGAATCCAGAGAAAGCCGTCACAATCTCGACCAAGATGCTGCATGACAATGTCGGTTACACGCCCTACGAGGGTAAACAAATCACCGGCTGGCCAGAACAGGTGTTTAGCCGTGGACGTTTAGTTGTAAACCATGGCACCTTACAAGTAGAGCGCGGGTCAGGCAAATTCATTAAACGATCAACACCCGAGCCTGTTCTGCGTCAACGCCTGACCGGTAATCCAAACGCTTTAACGCGCAAGTATTTTTCTGTCGGTCCACAAGAGCAACCTAAGTCATGAGCAAGCGCACCTTTGGTCTAGCAGTCGCCCAACTCGGCCCGATACAGCCCAGCGATACCCGCAAACACGCGGTCGCTCGCTTGTTGGAAATGATGAAAGAGGCTGCCGGCCGTGGCGCAAAGATGGTGGTGTTTCCTGAGCTCGCACTGACGACATTTTTTCCGCGTTATTGGATGACAGAAAAAGAAGCGATTGAGCGCTACTTTGAACCAACCATGCCGAGTCTCGAAACACAAATTCTGTTCGATACCGCAAAAAAATTCAATATTGGTTTTTATCTTGGCTATGCTGAAATCTCAAGCGAGGGTAAGTGTTTCAATACGTCTATTCTGGTGAATCAGCAGGCGTAGATCGTCGGACGATACCGAAAAATTCATCTGCCGGGACACAGCGACCACAAGGCTCAGGCACCCTTTCAGCACCTAGAAAAAAAATATTTTGAAGTAGGTAACGAAGGCTTTAACGTCTGGGAGACCATGGACTCCCGAATCGGCATGTTGTTGTGTAACGATCGGCGCTGGGGAGAAGCCTGGTGCGTCCTCGCCCTACAAAACGCTGAGATTGTTGCCGTCGGCTACAACACACCATCCGAAAACATTCATTGGAATGAACCCCCTCACCTCAGGATGTTTCATCACCTTTTATCGCTACAAGCAGCTGCATATCAAAATTGCGTTTGGGTCGCGGCGGCCGGTAAGGCTGGAAAAGAAGATGGCTTTCACTTATTCGCAGGCTCTGCGATCGTGGCGCCGACCGGCGAGATCGTCGCGCAAACCCAAAGCGAAGAGGATGAGGTCATTTTCTGCCAAGCGGATCTCGGGCTCGGCGATACATTTAAGCAACATATTTTTAATTTCGCCGCCCATCGGCGGCCCGAACACTACACGCTCATCACTGAGCGTGTAGGGGCTGGTGCCGCCTTGGGTAAACCTCCTCTGTTATGAAAAGGACTGACAATGACTAGCTTAAATTTTTTCTCGAAGCGTGCCGGACGTTTTGGTCTGGTATTGGCGCTCAGCGCTGCGTGTGCCTCGGCTGCATGGGCAAACAAACCGCTCGCCACCGGCGTTGATGCAACCTTCGCGCCACATGCCATGCCCAAACTTGGCGGCGGAATCGATGGTTTTAACGTTGAGTTGGGCCACGCGTTAGCGAAACAGCTCGGCACGACGATTACGATCGACGGCACCGAGTTTTCTGCCCTGATCCCCGAGCTGAACGCAAAAAAATATGACTTTGTCTTAGCACCTACGACCGTCACCGAAGCACGTGCCAAAGTGCTTCTTTTTTCTGAAGATTATCTCAATACCGATTTTGCTTTTGTACAAGATAAAAAGACACCCGATATGAAGTCGCTTGACGACCTCAAGGACAAGACAATTTCTGTCAATAAAGGTTCTGCCTACGAGGCTTGGGCGCGTGATAACGCGGTCAAGTATGGCTTCAAAGTATGTTGCACGTAGTGCTTCCCCAAGCCGTGCGCCTAACCGTCGCACCTCTGACCAACCGGGTGATTGCAATCACAAAAAGTACGGCTCTCGGCTCTGTCGTGGGGCTGAGCGAAGTGCTAAATAACTCTCAATCCGCCATGAGCAACTCCGGCAATGCCACGCCACTTATTCTTGGTGCGATCGGTTGTCTACTTATTTTTATTCCTGTCGTATTGCTGGGTCGCTGGACTGAAACGCGTTTTCGCTGGAAACAATAGAGCGCGCCATGGACGAACTACTCCTGACTTCTGCCACTTTTGCTGATATTTGATAGGCCTGAATAATTAGCTATTATTTTTCAATTAGTTACGTTTTTTGATTTCTCGAGTTTACGCACTAATGCTATCTTTTGGGCATGCGCGGCGATCTCACAACTCGAAAGACAA
>CAMCII010000207.1 GCA_945874505.1 Bordetella parapertussis
AACGTCATTTGCAAACAACATCGATAATGCGAGAACTGGCCGATAAGCATGCCTCTGCGGACATTTTGCTGATTGACAACATTGAAATCTTATTCGATCGATCACTACAGCTTGACCCACTTGAAATGCTTAAGCGTCACGCGCACTCCAGACGCGTCGTGGCGGTATGGCCAGGCCAGTTACAAGGTGATGTAAGAACAGGCCGCCTGACCTATGCCGACATGGGGCATCCAGAACATCAGGACTATAGCCTTGCTGGCTTGATCCCCTTTCATATTTAGCAAAAGCAAAGAGAGAACAAAATGCGCTATGGCGATCTCATTCAATTCGAACCGATAGAATCGGTCATTCAACTGCTCGACGCCAATCGTCCAGATGAGGCCAAAAAACTCGTAGCAACCTACGTTATGTCTGATGATATGGCGGAGCGGATATCCAAACAAATGATTCCACAGATCTCCTTTGACGAGTCTGTCGATCACATGGGTGTGCTGGTGGTCGGCAACTACGGCACAGGTAAGTCCCACCTGATGTCTGTTCTGTCACTGGTGGCTGAAGATGCGGCTTATCTACCAATGATTCGTCACCCGAAGGTGGCAGCCGCTGCCGAAAAGATCGCAGGGAAGTTCAAGGTCCATCGCATTGAGATTTCCAGCCAAATGTCTCTGCGGGACATCATCACGCAGGAGCTGGAACTCTTTCTGGAAAAGCATGGTGTCAGCTATTCATTCCCGGCTGCAGACAAGGTGGTCAACAATAAAGCTGCGTTCGAGCAAATGATGGCTGCATTTACCGAAGTGCATCCAAATCACGGCGTGCTGTTGGTGGTCGATGAGTTTCTCGACTACTTAAGGTCCCGCAAGGACCACGACCTAGTGCTGGACCTATCGTTCCTGCGCGAAATTGGTGAGGTTACCAAGCATCTGCGCTTTCGCTTCGTGGCTGGCGTGCAGGAAGCCATCTTTGACAGCAATCGTTTTCAGCACGTTGCCGACAGCCTTCGCCGCGTGAAGGATCGTTTCACCCAGGTGCTGCTGGCCCGGCAAGATGTCAGCTTTGTGGTTGCCGAGCGCCTTCTAAAGAAGACTGCCGACCAACAAAACAAGATTCGAACTTACCTTACCAAATTTGCTAAGTTCTACAGCTCAATGAATGAACGCATGGATGAGTACGTGCGGCTGTTCCCCGTTCACCCAGAATACATTGGCACCTTTGAGCGGCTTATCTTCACTGAAAAGCGCGGCGCTTTGGTTACCCTTCGCGATCAAATTCAGGCTGTATTGAATGACGAGGTACCTAGCGATCGTCCAGGACTTATCGGGTACGACAAGTTTTGGGAAACAGTCACCTCAAACTCTGTATTGCGCGCTGACCCAAGTATCGGCCCGGTCCTTACTGTTTCTGATGTGCTCACCGAGCGGGTTCTCAAAGCCTTCACCCGCCCCGCATACAAGGCGATGGCGCAGCGTGTGATCGCTGGCTTGTCGGTGCATCGGCTCACCACGGGCGGCGACATCTACGTTCCGGTAGGACCAACCGCTGTGGAACTACGTGACTCGCTATGCCTTTACCAACCCGGTATTGAAGACATGGGCGGTGACCCAGCCGATGATCTTCTCACCGCCGTTCAGACTACCCTGCGTGAGATCGTTAAAACAGTCAACGGCCAGTTCATCTCCAAAGCTCCGGATACAGAGCAGTACTACCTCGACCTTAAAAAGGACGTCGACTACGACGCGCAAATCGAAAAACGTGCAGAAGCCCTTTCTGATGACGCACTTGACCGGGCCTTTTACGGTGCAGTCAAACAACTGATGGAACGAACCGACGACAGTACATATGTGTCGGGCCATCAAATTTGGCAGTACCAGATCGAGTGGCAGGACCGCCGCGTTGATCGCAATGGCTATCTGTTCTTTGGAGCCCCAAACGATAGACCTACCGCGCAGCCTGAGCGTGATTTCTATATCTATTTCATCCAACCATTCGAGCCGCCAAGGTTTCGAGATGAGAATAAGTCAGATGAGGTCTTCATCCGACTCAAGGGCCTGGATGACGCCATCAAGCGCCATCTATCCTTCTACGCAGCTTCTCAGGACCTTGCTTCCACTGCCAGCGGAGGCGCTAAAGCTGTCTACCTCGACAAAGCAAAAGATGCCCTGCGCGACATGAGCAAGTGGCTGCAGGAAAAGCAGATGACCGCTTTCGAAGTCACCTACCAAGGCAAGACCAAAACACTCCAGGGCTGGGCGACGGGCGTCAACATACGTGACAGGTTGCGTCTGGGATCTGATGAGCGCGCGAACTTTCGCGACATCGTCAATGTCGTATCCGGTTTAGCACTCAATCAGCAGTTTGCTGAGGTCTCGCCTGGGTACCCGACTTTTCCAGTATTGGTCACTGATTCCAACCGCAAGCAACTGGTGGGTAACGCGCTGAAAGCGTTGGCCGGTGGCACACGTACAAAAGACGCCAATGCAGTGCTCGATGCGTTGGAGATGTTGGATGGCGACCGCATCGAGCCGGGACGCTCGCGTTACTCGCAAGAAGTGCTCAACCGCCTGAAGGCCAAGGGCCATGGTCAGGTGCTGAACCGCAGCGAGCTGCTTAATGGGCAAACTGACGTGGAGTATTTCCACCCGGCAAAATTCCGCTTGGAGCCGGACCTACTGGTGGCCGTGTTGGGCAGCCTCGTCTATTCCGGAGACATTGTCTTAGCGATCACTGGCGACAAGATTGATTCGGGGAAGATCACGCTGCTGGCTGAACGTGGTCTTGAAGAACTCAAACAGTTTAAACACGTTGAAGCACCGAAGGAAATAAATGTTTCCGTTCTGCGATCGTTGTTCGAACTGCTCGGCCTGTCACCCGGCTTGGCACAACTTGCCACACAAGGCTCCGAAGAACCCGTCAAGCAGCTTCTTGAAGCAGTCTCGAAGTTGGTCGGTCGTGTACTGACGGCTGGTACTGATCTACAAGGCAAGCTCACATTTTGGGGGAAGCCGCTGCTTACAGATGACGAAATCCGCGACTGGCGAGCACGCCTTGAAGCCCTCAAAACTTTCACCGAGGGGCTGACGCCGTACAACACAGTTGGCAAACTAAAGAACCTTCGCATCGGTTCCGACGATATCGACGCCCAGAAGAAAAATCTAGAAGTTCTGGCTGCGGTCGAAAGGTTACTGGACCTGGTTACAGAGTTGGGCAGTACTGCCGCCTACTTATCTCAAGCGGAGTTGGTGTTGTCCAACGATCACGCCTGGGTCAAACAAGCGCAAAGCGCTCGCAAAGACATGCTGGACAAGCTCGCGCTGGACAGGAATGCACAGAATGCTGCTGATTACCGACAAATATTGGCTCAGCTCAAGAAAGAATATCTCAACGCCTACACAGCACAACATAGCAAAGCGCGCCTTGGAATTACGGAAGACAAGACAAAAACCGCCTTGCGCAAAGACTCGCGTCTTGTCGCGATGAGAGCTTTGGCTGGAATTTCACTCATGCCCACCAGCCAGCTCACCGCTTTTGACGACCGGCTCGACAAACTTAAGAGTTGCGCGTCTTTGGTGGAATCGGAGCTGTCTGCAAGCCCTTATTGCCCGCATTGCAATTTCCGGCCTGCCAATGAACAAGGTGACTTTCTACCCGCAGCCAATGTGCTCAAGCAAATGGATAGCGAACTGGATCTGCTACTGGAAGGCTGGCAAAAAACGCTACTCGAGAACTTGGACGACCCAATCATCCAATCCAATCTTGACCTGCTGAAGGTATCTGCCAGGGAACAAATAAAGAAGTTTGTAGCGTCGAAGAAGCTCGCGGATCCAGTTAGCCCCGAGTTTGTCAGCGCCGTACAGGAAGCACTGTCAGGGCTTGAGAAGATCGGCGTCAGCAGTGACGAGATCAAGAACGCGTTATTACAGGGCGGATCACCAGCGACACCAGACGACCTGCGTAAGAGGTTTGAATCGTTTCTGAACGAGCGATGCAAAGGGAAGGACGCCAGCAAACTACGGTTCGTGGTTGAGTGATGAACTGGGTATTACCGATAAATTTGCGCTTACGTTACAGCGATGACAAAAAGAATTTAAGGATGAACTGATGAGTGATCTATTCCAAAGCCGAGAGGCCAAATCAGGCCCGGTTGAATGCCTCGGACAAACCTTCGAAAGTGATCAGGCGCGCAGGGAACATTACCTAAAATTACTCGCCGAAAAGCTTAAGAATTCCGACTTCAGGAAAACAGAAGGATTTCCTACGGGAACGGATGATGCAATTCTTGCACTTTCGGATCCACCCTATTACACAGCTTGCCCCAATCCATTCATTTATAAATTCATTGAACACTATGGAAAACCATACGACCCTTCTGAACCGTATAAAAGAGCACCTTTTGCGGCAGATGTGAGCGAAGGAAAATACGACCCACTTTACAAGCTGCATCCTTACCATACCAAAGTTCCTCATCGCGCAATTATGAGATATATCCTGCAGTACACGTCACCAGGTGACATGATGCTGGATGCTTTCGCGGGAACAGGTGCAAGCGCCGTTGCCGCACAGTTGTGTGGTAACCGACAAGTTGTGGAATCACTCGGATATAAGGTCGATGCTGATGGCTCGATATATAGAGAAGAGCATGAAGAAGGGAAAAGTATTTGGAAAAAATTCTCCATGCTTGGGGTAAGAAATATATTAATAAGCGATTTATCTCCTATAGCCAGCTTCATTTCCTACACATACAACACTCCAGTTGATTCGTATCAGTTTCAAAAAGAAGCGCAAGAAATACTAGCTAATGTTGAGTCTAAATATGGATGGATGTTTCATACTCTTCATAATCCAACGGAAAAACAAATTAAAGAGTCGAAAGACACGCTAGATATGGGCGATGGCCCAGAATGGAGCATAGGGAAAAGCATTGGGAAAGTTGTTTCAACAATATGGTCTGATGTTTTCAGCTGCCCAGAGTGTGCGGGTAGCTTAACCTTTTGGCACACTGCAGTTGATATTGAAAACGGAAAAGTCAATTAGTCTTTCCCCTGCACTCACTGCGGAACTTCTCTTACCAAGAAGTCGCTTCAGAAAAAAATGCAGAAAATCTTTGATCCGTACCTACAGGAAATAATTGAGCAATCGACTCAAATTCCAGTTCGTATTAACTACAAAGTTGGGAGAAAGCGTTTTGAAAAAATTCCAGATTTGGCAGACCTGGCATTAATAAAGAAAGCTGAAGAACTAAAGGCGATCGAATGGATGCCCACTTTCCGAATGATGAACGGAGGTGAGACTCGCCGAAACGATCCTGCTGGAATTACACACGTGCACCATTTTTATACCGGGCGCAATAGAACAGCATTGGCGGCATTCAACGCCAAATGCAGCAGCCCAATATTAAGATCGCTTGCCACAACTGTTGCATTTCGAATTACAAAACGTTACGGATTAACTTACCAGGCTGGAACGTGGGGGGCTGGAGGTGGCCCAACAAGTGGAACCCTATATATACCATCGCTAGTCAAAGAACTAAATATGTTCGAGATGATTGAAAATGCAATTTCTAAAGTCGAGGCAAAGCAAGACATAAAGAGCAAAAATGCCATTATCTCCACACAAGCATGCCAAGGATTAAATTTCCCAAAAAACTCTCTGGATTACGTTTTTATTGACCCACCTTTTGGGGCAAACATAATGTACGCTGAATTGAATTTTTTATGGGAGGCTTGGCTTGGAGTCCTTACTGAAGAAAAATTTGAAACTATCGAAAGCAAACCTCAAAATAAAAAACTCGATGACTATCGTAGGTTGATGACAGATGCACTTCGGAAAATATACGACGCTCTAAAACCAGATAGGTGGATTACTGTCGAATTTTCAAATACTCAGGCCAGCGTTTGGAATGCCATCCAAACAGCACTTCAGGAAGCCGGTTTTGTTGTGGCAAATGTCGCAGCACTTGATAAAAAGAAGGGGAGCTTCGTTGCGATCACCACTACAACAGCCGTAAAACAAGATCTAGTTATTTCAGCTTATAAACCCGGAGAAGATCTTGAGAAAGCACTAAATCGTAACGGTAGTTCTGACAGTTCTGTTTGGGAATTTACAAGAGCACACTTAAACCATCTTCCGGTACCTTCAATTGAGGCTGGCACTTTGAGTTTCATTAAAGAGCGAGACCCTCGTATTATTTTTGATCGTATGGTCTCGTGGTTTGTTCGTCACGGAATTCCAATCCCCTTATCTTCTCAAGAGTTTCAGGCAGGTTTAACTCAGCGATTCATTGCTCGTGATGGAATGATTTTTTTAACTGACGAAGCTGCCGAATACGACAAGAAACGATCTCGCGTCACTGGTGCGCCGCAGATGGAAATGTTTGTCGCCGATGAACGTAGCGCGATCGACTGGTTAACAGACTTTCTTAAAGGTAAACCGTCGACCTACCAGGAGATGCACCCTGAGTTCATAAGCCAGCTGGGAGCAGGTTGGAAGAAGCATGAAGAGAAGCCTGAGTTAATAGGCCTATTGGAGGCTAACTTCATTCAATACGACGGCGTAGGTGATGTGCCAAGTCAAATCCATAGTTATCTTTCTTCAAATTTTAAGGATTTGAGAGGGTTAGAAAAGAGCTCCCTACAGCTGGTGACAAAGGCAAAGGACCGTTGGTATGTTCCGGATCCGAATAAAGCTCAAGATTTGGAGAAGAAGCGGGAGCGGTCTTTACTTAAAGAGTTTGAGTTGTATCGAGCCTTCACTGGCCGCAAGCTAAAGGAGTTTCGCCTGGAGGTGTTGCGCGCGGGTTTCAAGACAGCATGGAGTTCGAAGAATTACAAGGACATCATTGCCATTGCCCAAAAGATTCCTGAAGAGGCTCTTCAGGAAGACGAGAAGCTTTTGTTGTGGTACGACCAAGCGCT